>QKDF01000121.1 GCA_003245395.1 Clostridia bacterium | reverse complement strand
GCCAGACGATGGTCATTGGCCCCCACCCAGTACAAATCTGCCGTCACATTTCTTACGCAATACATACATCGTTCCTCCCTTCGGCTTTACGCCTGAATAAATTGATCTTTGGCCTCGGCGCACTCAGGGCAGATCCAGTCTTCCGGCAGATCCTTGAACAGAGTGCCCGGCGCGATCTCGCTCTCTTCATCGCCCAGCTCCGGCACGTATTCGTAGCCGCAGCCGCTGCACACGTAACGAGGACCAATGGGCTCCGGTTTGGGCATCTGAGGCCGCTTCATCTTGACCATGGGAGGTGCCGGCTGCTTCACTCCGGTATCCAGCGCCGCGGTCAGCAGAGGCAGAATCTCATTCACGTCGCCCACAATACCGTAGTCGCAATTCTTGAAAATGGGGGCGTTACCGTTTTTGTTAATCGCCACAATGATACCGGCATCCTTGATACCCTTGAGGTGCTGGACTGCACCGGAAATGCCGCAGGCGATATACAGATTGCCCGTGAACTTCTGTCCGGACATGCCCACATAGCGGTTGAGCGGCAGATACTTGAGTGTCTCGGCCACAGGACGGGAGGAACCGATGGCGGCGCCGGCAGCCTTGGCCAGGTTTTCCACCAGCTTCATATTCTTCTTCTCGCCGATGCCCTTGCCGGCAGAGACCACACGTTCCGCCTGAACAATGGGTGTATCCATGGGAATACCCACCGTGAAGTCGAAGCCGTCTTTGTTCAGGGCATCCACCAATGCGGCAACCTGATCCTTGGCGCCGCCGTCACGGAAAATCTGCTTTTTACGGATTCCGGTAATGGGCGCAGGCTTCTTGGGACGACTGGAGGACACGCTCTCATCCTTAGGCGGCTTGCCCAGAATATGCGCAGCGATCACGATGCGCTGGATTTCGTTTGTACCTTCATAGATCGTTGTGATCTTGGCGTCACGGTACATCCGCTCTACCTCCATGCCCTTGAGGTAGCCGGTACCGCCAAAAATCTGCAGCGAGTCGTTGGTGACCTCCAGCGCGATGTCGGAGGCATACTGTTTGGCCATAGCGGACTCCATACCGAAGGGTTCGTGATTCTCTTTGAGCTCTGCCGCGGAGTAAACCAGGAACCGCGCCGTACGAAGTTTGGTCGCCATATCTGCAATCTTGAAGGAGATTGCCTGCTGGAAACCGATGGGCTTGCCAAACTGGACACGCTCTTTTGAATAATCCACCGCCTGATCAAACGCACCCTGCGCAATGCCCAGCGCCTGCGCCGCGATGCCGATACGGCCGCCGTCCAGCGTGGCCATGGCAATCTTAAAGCCCTCGCCTTCCTTGCCCAGCAGGTTTTCCTTGGGAACCTTCACGTCGTTGAAAATCAGTTCGGCAGTAGAGGAGGACCGAATGCCCATCTTATCGTAATGATCGCCAAATTCAAAGCCTTTCCAGCCCTTTTCCACAATAAAGGCGGAAATGCCCCGCGTACCGATATCCGGGGTTGTTACCGCAAAAACCACATATGTATCAGCCTTGGGCGCATTGGTAATGAAGATCTTTCCGCCATTGAGCAAATAGTGATCGCCCTTATCTACAGCGGTAGTCTCGGTCCCACCGGCATCAGACCCCGCATTCGGTTCAGTCAGGCCAAAAGCCCCGATTTTTTCACCCTTACACAGGGGAACCAAATACTTTTTCTTCTGCGCCTCGTTGCCGAATGCAAAGATCGGCCAGGTGCCCAACGACGTGTGCGCCGACAGAATAACGCCGGAGCCGCCGTCCACCCGGGCCAATTCCTCAACGGCGATGGCGTAGCTGATCATGTCCAGCCCTGCACCGCCGTACTCCTTCGGAAATGGAATGCCCATCAGATCCATCTGCCCCAGCTTTGCCACGGCGTCCGTGGGAAATTCGTTTTCTTTGTCCAGCATGAACGCAAGAGGTTTGATCTCCTCCTCCGCAAATGCACGGACCTTCGCCCGCAGCTGCTCATGTTCTTGTGTGGTCTTGAATAACATGCTGCTTCCTCCTTCTTTGATTTCTGTTAACTTGATATTTTTTATCCACTTTAACGGTAAAAGAAAACACTCAGCTTCCAAACATAATTTCTTGCAGGCTGTGGGCATCCAGCTCCCGCTCCAGATTCTTCTGGATGGAAGCCAGATGACTATGAACTCTGCAGACAGTCTCTCCATGGGCTTTGCACCAATGGCACTGGTACCCCGGCCGCATGCAGGAAATCACGGCGGAATTCTCCTCCATGATCTGCATCAGTTGATACAGTGTCACCTGATCCAGTCCCACAGCCAGAATACACCCGCCCTCCGCTCCGCGCAGGACTCGAACAATTCCGGCCTTCTGTAGCTTTTTCAGGATCTTATATGCAAATTGCTGAGGCACCTGCTCATTCCGGGATAGGTCTGCGACGGTGACCCTTTCCCCGCCGGCCAGTCCCCGCAAAATCCGCAGTGCATAGTCGGTTTCCCTCGTTATGAGCATTTGATGCCCTCCTTTTAAGATTCTTCCTGCATTCTATCAAACTGGATAAACATTGTCAAGTTTATTTGAACAAAAACCCTGTTGTCACATGCCTAAAAACAAAGTGTTTTTTGTTTATTCTATACATAATTCGTTTTTCTCTCTACTGTTTTCCCACCTGTCGTTCTTCTCACATTTGCTATCCGCTTCACTTATCTGTACCATTCAATTCGCCGCATTCTCAGTTTTATTATACGAAATTTTCCGAATTTATTGCGCTTTGCATGCGAACAAGCTATGATAAGTGATATTATGTTGTTTTTACCAAAGCAGAAAGAGGGTTTTCCATGTACAGTTTTCGTAACGATTATAGCGAAGGCGCACATCCCACGGTTTTAAACGCACTCACCCGAACCAATCTGGAGCAGACCTGCGGCTATGGAAATGATCCGTATTGCACTGCGGCTGCCGAGCGCATTCGCCGCCTTTGCGGTCAGCCGGATGCGGACATACACTTTTTGGTGGGTGGTACTCAGACGAACCTGGTCGTTATTCACGCATGCCTTCGCTCCTTTGAGGCGGTAATTGCCGCCACAACTGCTCATGTCAATGTCCATGAAACCGGAGCCATTGAGGCAACCGGACATAAAGTCATAGCCGTTCCCTCTTCGGATGGCAAACTGACTCCCGCGCTGATGGAGGGAGTCCTGGCCGTTCATTCCACAGAGCACATGGTACGGCCCAAGCTGGTCTATCTCTCTGATTCCACCGAGATCGGCACAATATACACCCGTGCGGAATTGGCGGCCATCCGAGAGTTTTGCACCGCCAACAATCTCCTTCTCTTTTTGGATGGAGCGCGTCTGGGTTCTGCGCTGACCGCGGAGGGCAACGACCTGACACTGCCTGATCTGGCAGAACTGACCGATGCTTTTTATATCGGCGGTACAAAAAACGGTGCTCTGTTTGGAGAAGCTCTGATCCTGACAAACCCTCTCATGCGGACAGACTTCCGCTTTTATATGAAGCAGCGCGGCGCAATTCTCGCCAAAGGGCGGCTGTTGGGTATACAGTTCGACGCACTTCTGGAAAACGGGCTGTACTTCGATCTGGCCCGGCATGCCAATGCTATGGCGACACATCTGCAGGAAGGTATCGCAGCCCTTGGCTACGATTTTGCGTCCAACTCCCCCAGCAATCAGATCTTTCCGATTTTGCCTGATTCGATAGTAAGACGCCTGCAGGATGTCTGCGAATTTGAAGTGGATCATACCGATGGAATGGGTAAAACCTGCATCCGTTTGGTAACCAGCTGGGCAACACCACAGGAAGCGGTGGATCAATTTTTGAAGGATTTGGCTGCTATCGGCTAAACTCTCAGCTTTTTTCAGTTTATCAAAAAGCAAAGAATCCCCTGATGTATAAACGCGGGGGGTTCTTTGCTTTTTATTGGACTTCTTAGTTTTTCACCTCATCTTTCAAATTCCCTCCTTCGGAAAGCAAAAAATCGAACAAAAGTACGATTTTTCGCTTGACAGAAACGTATGTTCGATTTATAATTAATTCGAACAAATGTTCTATGTTGGAGGGATTATAAAATGAGTGGATGGACGTTCTTTTTTATTTTGGTTGGCGTGGTGTTTCTCACCTATCAATTCTTCCGCGTGATCGACTATATTGAGCGGCCGTCCAACCGTGCCCGCCCTACTGCCGCGCGATAATACCATGGAGCTGCTTGAAAAACTCACCATCTTGTCCGACGCGGCAAAGTATGACGCAGCCTGCACTTCTTCCGGCATTCGCCGGGGCTTCCGCGAGGGATATATCGGCAACACGTCGTCTTCTGTCGCCGGATGCTGTCACACGTTTTCAGCAGATGGCCGCTGCGTGACGCTTCTGAAAGTCCTTTTGACCAATCGCTGCATTTACAATTGTAAGTATTGCGTCAATCGTCGCAGCAATGAAACCGCCCGGGCGGCTTTTACTCCCGAAGAATTAGCTGAGTTGACCATCGGATTTTATCGGCGGAATTATATTGAGGGACTTTTTCTCTCTTCCGGTGTCTTTCGCAGCCCTGATTACACCACAGAGCTGATGATCAAGGCTTTGCTGATTCTGCGGGAAAAGTATCGTTTCAATGGATATATCCATGCCAAAGCCATTCCCGGAACCGCTCCGGAGTTGGTAGAACGCCTTGGCCTCCTTGCCGATCGTTTGAGTGTCAATATCGAATTGCCATCTGAGGAGGGTTTGAGAACACTGGCGCCAGATAAAACAAAGGGCGCCATCCTGGCGCCCATGAAGCAGATTCAAGCTCGAACAGTGCAGAGCAAAGAAGAACTGGTGAAATATCGGCACACGCCCCGATTTGCGCCTGCCGGTCAAAGCACCCAGCTGATCGTAGGCGCAACCGGGGATTCAGACCTTCACATCTTGCGACTGACGCAGGCTTTGTATGACCGATATCGTCTTAAACGCGTGTTCTATTCCGCTTATATACCCGTCGTAGAAAACGCCCTGCTGCCCGCAAGAGGAACCAAACCGCCTCTCCTGCGAGAGCATCGACTTTACCAGGCCGACTGGCTGCTGCGGTTTTACGGCTTTCGGGCGGATGAGCTTCTGGATGAGCATAGCCCGGATTTCAATCCTCTGGTAGATCCCAAATGCACCTGGGCACTTGCACATCCCGATTTTTTCCCCGTAGAAGTAACTACAGCGGATTATGAAGCACTGCTTCGAGTTCCGGGCGTGGGGGTTTTGTCCGCCAAGCGTATTTTGGTATCTCGTCGAACAGGTTCTCTGCGGATGGAAGATCTGAAGCGTCTGGGCATCGTGATGAAGCGCGCACAGTTTTTTCTCACCTGCCATGGTCAGATGGCAGAAGGTCTGC
>QKDF01000239.1 GCA_003245395.1 Clostridia bacterium | reverse complement strand
AAATCAATATGGTGTGAGCGTACAGGACGTTATAAATGCAAATCCTGGCGTTGATCCATACAATCTTCATGTCGGCCAGATAATTCGAGTTCCGACAGCTGCAACTACCAATCAGCAATATATTTATCCGGGACAACAGGCTACGCAGCAACTTCAGCAGCAAACGCAGCAAGCGCAAAGTTGCCCAAGCGGCAGTCAATCATGCCCCCTCGGCAATATCACGTAACAGCAACCCGCCCCTGTCCTGATCGGATGGGGGCGGGCTTGTTTGCAGCCAATGAAGCCATTCCCTGTGTTTCTCTTAGAGCATGGTGCCGGGAAACGACAGGCCGGTTTGTCCGTCCCATTCCGTGGGCTTAACGCCGGGCTTCATGGTCAGCATCGTATTATCCATCGCGCTGGCTCTTATATAAGATGCAGCTTCTCCGCTGCGTTCTTTGCTTCGCTGCGGCGGTTGACGTTCAGCTTCTGCAAAACACGGCTGACGTGGGTTTTTACCGTCGCCAGCTTGATTCCCAGGATTTCGCCGATCTCCTGGTTGCTCAGATTTTCGCACAACAGCTTTAAAACCTGCGTCTCCGCTGCGGATAATTGCTCGATAGGCCGCGCCTGGGGCTTCAAAAACCGGGGATACTCGACGGCCTGCGCCCGCGCCGCGGTGATCAAAGCGTTAAGATACGCCGTGTCCCCGTTCCAGCCGCATGTGCCCAGCAACGGCAGGATTGCCGCACCGTACTGCGCGATCGGCCAGATAAATTGATACGCATAACAGGTATCCAGCGCCGCACAGAGTTTTGCTTTCCATTCCCCGCTGCCCATGCGTTCCCGGCACAGCGCCGAGAGCAGTTGGATATGGATACCGTCCATCACGCGTCCGCAATGTTCGCAATAGGGGACCAGCCGTGCCAACAGCATCAGCGCCTCTTGATATTCGCCTTCGGCAAACTGCGCCATTGCCCGGGTGAGGTACTGATAGCGCCACATCACCCATAGCCGTGCGTCATTTTTTGGTGCCCTCTCCCGCAGCCACTCCCGTGTGGAGTCCGTATCATCCAACCGAAGCCGAATACGGCAGAGCATCGCGTCGATGTTGGGCAAAAAGCGAGTCTGTCCGGTATCCAGGAATTTTGCGCGCAGGCTCCCGACGGATTCCAACGCGACCCGCGCCCTCCCCTGGGACACCTGTACCCGGGCCAGTAAGCCCACCACGGCAAACTCAATATCCGGCGTGCCATGCGCCTGTATCTCCCCCAGACGGGACATGAGCGTGAGCAGACGCGCTGAAACGTCCTCGCCTTTTTCAAACTTGCTCTCGCAGATGGCGCAGTCGGCAAGTCCTACGCCATCCCGGCCCAGAACCGTTTCCAATGGTCTGCGCATGGTGGCGTACATCAGATCATCCTTCTTTGACCACTCGCAGAAGTCCTTGCCGCCGTTCATGAGGCTGGGCAGCATGCTGGTGACAGAAAACGACGGAACCCTGAGCTGCTTGTCCGTCATCACGCGGAATATACTGCCGATCACTTCAATGAGTCCCTTACTGCTTCTTTGGGGCAGGGCAATGTCCAGATAGGCCAGCTTACCCTGGACGCTTTTATGCTCGGAATCGGACTTGCTGAGTCGGGCAGCATAGCTTTGCAGCTCACCGTACCACTGTTCGGAAGTCTCATAATCCAGGCACATGGCACAGAGCATGCTCATGCCGCACATCAGCGACGGGGACTTTGATATTTCCTTCCATGGCAGAGCGAAATAGTATTTCTGCATCTTCTGATAATGTCCCACCCCGGGATGCTGCTCGGCGTTTTTTACCAGCAGCGCAGACACCTTGCTCTGCTCGCCAGCCAAGGAGTAGCAATCCAAAGCCCTGTCCGGTTCATCGTGCAGCTCATAGTAGAGCGCCGCCCGGCTATACAGCATGCGCTGTTCCGCGTCTGTGAGTGTCTGATACAGTTCCCACATCAGGAATTCCCGGAAAATAGGCCGGAAATGATAGGTGTCCAGACCATCGAACAGGAGCATCGTCGTATCCCTCTGGATAGTGCCCAGCAGTTCCCCGGTTCGTGGGTCGCCGTTGATCATCTTTGCAAGCTCCCGGTGGAAGCTCTGAAACGGCCCGAGACTAACCAACAGCCGCCGCAAAGGCGTATCAAAGCGGCGATAGACCGCTTCGTCAAAATAAAAAAACAGTTCACGTTTCATTGCGCTTAGAATATCCGCACCGTACGCCTCGCCGCCCTTCAGCTTACGGCAGAGAATATCCATGGCGATGGGGTAGCCTTTCAGATCCCGCTGGATCGCGCTCATGTCACCTGGGCTGACCATGATACCCCGGGACTCCAACATTCGCTGCGCGGTGGCACGGTCGAAATTCAGCGCTAGAATATCTATTGTGAGCAGAATTCCTGCGAACTGAAATGGCATCAGCCAGCCGGGAATGGGCCCTCGGCTCAGCAGAATAAAGTGCAGATCCCTCCGGGTACGGATGAGATCGCACATCGCCTGCTGGTGCGCTGGCTCCAACAGATATTGCAGGTCATCCACCAGCACTGCGTCACAGCCCGGGGGGATACTGTCCGCCGGGAACTCCCCATCCGCTGCGCTGAACGTACAGATGGTATGTCCGGAAAGCAGCGCCGACGCCGTGGTGGTTTTTCCGCAGCCGCAGGGCGCAGAAAATAAAATGACTCGGCAGTGTTCCCAGCCGGTGAGAAAGATCTCCTCCAGCGAGGGTTTTATGATGGCAGGAACACTTTTGCTCATGAGCTGCCTCCTTCATTTAGTTCATACGTTTCAGCGCATTATTTCCCTATGTATGCCAGTGTAACAGATGAGTCGAATTTTGCAATCCATCCAGAGTATGATTGGCAAAGCGAACACCGTTTTTTTAATATTTTAGCTGTCATCGTGGAATATCGGCTGCCGTCCGGATTTCCGCATTTTTCAGATATCCCGGTGGGAATTGCCATCTTATCCGGCGTGGTCTGCATCCCCGCGGGCAGCGCAGAAGGGCAGCTGGTCTGTGCGCTGCATATTTACATTCAAAGATAATATTTACGCTTTGCTTCGCCAAATAACAGAGAGACCGCAACGCTTTACAAAGCATCGCGATCTCTCTTAATTTCCGCATAGACTCCGTTTTAAGTCACACGTTATACGCAGTCCGTAAATCGCAAAAAAGCGGTTTGCCCCGCGTCAGTCCGCTTAAAGACGCCCGCATGCTCCAGGACTTGCGCAAAAACCAATCCAACTTCCTTTCGGAGAATATCGTTCACATTCTCCGGCGTGAGCGTATACCGCGCAGCGAGGTCAGTGGCCCATGCCGCATGAGCTTTCGTCAGCGGGTCGGCCGTCAGGTCTCCCCCGCCAAGCAGCGCGCTGCCAACCGCCGCCAGCTCCGTTTTCAAACGGGCAGGCAGCACCGCAAGTCCCATTACCTCGATCAGGCCAATGTTTTCTTTCTTGATATGGTGCAGTTCCGCATGGGGGTGGAACACACCCAGCGGATGATCGGGCGTGGTCAGGTTATTCCTCAGCAGCAAATCCAGCTCATAGTCCTTTCCGCGGCGACGGGCAATGGGAGTAATCGTGTTGTGCGCAGTACCATCTGTCTGCGCGAAAATCCCCGCCTCAGGATCGGTATAGCTCCGCCACGCAGCCAGCACCCGATCTGCCAGATCGGCCAGACGTTTGGGGTCTGTGCCCCGCAGCCGCAAATTCGACATGGGCCATTTCACAATTCCCGCAGCTACATCGGGAAAGTCGCGGAATGTCACCTCCCGCTCCACTTCGGCGCATGCCATAGGGAATTCATATCGTCCCCCCTGAAAATGGTCATGCGCCAGAATGGAACCGCCTACAATGGGCAGGTCCGCGTTGGAACCCACAAAATAGTGCGGAAACTGCGTGATAATGTCCAACAGCTTTTCAAAGCAAGCCCGGTCAATGCGCATGGGTATATGCTCGCTGTTGAGAAAAATGCAGTGCTCGTTGTAATAGACATATGGAGAATACTGCAAAAACCATGACTTTCCGGCCACTGTGACGGGGATCATCCGCAAATTCTGGCGAGCCGGATGGTCCATTCTCCCGGCATATCCCTCGTTCTCCCGGCAAAGCTGGCATTTGGGATAGCCGCTGGCGGCATTCCGTGCCGCGGCAATGGCCCGAGGGTCTTTCTCCGGTTTGGACAGGTTGATGGTAATATCCAGATCTCCGTATTCGGTAGGGGTTTTCCACTGTACGTCTTTGACGATCCGATCCTGCCGGATATAGTTGACATCAATGGAAAACTGGTAAAACCAGTCCGTGGCTTCCCGCGGTGCCTGGGCATAGAGCTGAAAGAACCGGGAAATGACTTCCCGCGGAGGCGGCGTCAGCCGACCCATCAGCGCAGTGTCAAACAGATCACGGCTGGTGATGGAATCATCCGTCAGGACACCCCGTGCAAGCGCATCGTCTGTCAACTCTGCAAGCACTGCGGCCAGGTCAAAAGGCGCGTCCCCCAAGTCCGGTTCCTCCCAGGCATCCAGCTTCAGCAGTTCCAGCAAGCTGTTCACCGCCCAGATGCGGTCTTCCGGTGCAATCAATCTCTTTTGTTCGGCATAGCGCACCAGGGCGGCAATGGCGCTATTTATCATGCAAAATACCCCTTGTCAGTCAAATCCATGCGGATGGGCCTTGTGCCAGTTCCAGGCGGTGGAGATAATAACGGCGAGATCATCGTGCTGCGGTTTCCAACCCAGCACGGTCTTCGCCTTCTCTGAAGAGGCGATCAGCTGCGCCGGATCTCCCGCCCGGCGAGGCCGTATTTCCGCCGGAATGGGGTGACCCGTGACACGTCGTGCGGTCTCGATGACCTCCTTCACGGAAAAGCCCATTCCATTACCCAGGTTGAACACCTCATTCTCTCCGCCGGCGTTCAGGTATTCCAGCGCCAGGATATGCGCCTGCGCCAGGTCGCAGACGTGAATATAGTCCCGGACACAGGTTCCGTCGGGCGTGGGATAATCATCTCCGAAGATATCCACATGCGCGCGCTGCCCATTGGGTACCTGGAGAATCAGCGGAATCAAATGCGTTTCCGGATTGTGCGCCTCCCCAATAGCGCCGTCGGGCTGTGCGCCGCAGGCATTGAAGTAGCGCAAAGCCACATAGCGCAGGCCGTGGGCCACCGACACCCACTTCATCATGTGCTCCATGGACAGCTTTGTCTCGCCATAGCAGTTGGTCGGCTGTGTCCGGTCGGTTTCCAGAATGGGAACATGCTCCGGCTCGCCATAAGTTGCTGCCGTGGAAGAAAATACGATCTTCCCGACTCCGTGGGCCACCATGCTCTCCAGCAGCAC
>QKDF01000163.1 GCA_003245395.1 Clostridia bacterium | reverse complement strand
GGGAGATGCTGACTCCCCAGGGCAAGGCTCCCATTGTCGGCCGCATCTGCATGGATATGTGCATGGTGGATCTGACGGGCCTGCCGGATGTGAAGACTGGGGACGAGGTGGAGGTTTTCGGCCCCCACAACCCCATTGAGGACATGGCCCGCATGGCGGGCACCATCACCTATGAACTGACCTGCGGAATATCCAAGCGGGTTCCCCGGATTTATCTGGAGGATGGCCGAGCAGTGGACCGCAACCTGCAGCTTCTGTTTTAAGTATCCGCCGCACACCATACAAGCTCTTCTTCGCATAGAATATCACGGGGCCGGTCACACCGGAATTTTACGGGCGTGACAACGTATAAATTCCGCGGCTGTGTGGGAGAATGATAGTGGCCTCGCCGAAGAGTCGGCGATGGGTACTATTTTCGGCGGAGTGTGAACTTTGTGGATACGAGTGTGAAACGCGGAGACATCTATTACGCCGATCTCTCTCCCGTGGTGGGGAGCGAGCAGGGCGGCGTCCGACCGGTGCTGATTATCCAGAACGATACCGGCAATCGATACAGCCCTACCGTTATCGCGGCGGCCATTACGTCACAGACGGGCAAAGCCCGGCTGCCCACTCATATTGATTTGCCCGTGGCCGAAAGCTGCGGACTCACCAAGGATTCCGTGGTGCTGCTTGAGCAGGTCCGTACATTGGATAAACGGCGCCTGCGGGAGCACATGGGTCACGTGGATGAGCGTGTGATGGAGAAGATCGACACCGCCATCGCGGTCAGCTTTGGATTGCAGCACGACCAATTGGTTTGAACAACGGCTGCCCTCGGGGAGAATACATATGTATCCTTTTCGGGGGCGCCGCAACACCAAAGAGAACACAGGAGGAGTTTCGATGAGAAACAGATGGTACCTGCGGGCACTTGGCTTGCTGCTGGTGTCCGCGCTGGCAATGGTGACGTTTTCCGCAGCTGCCGAGGCAGGGTCCTCTGGCGACCCGCTGGTGACGCTGAGCTATCTCAACGATACATATCTGCCCAAAATTCTCAGCCAGGTGGATGCAAAGCTGGGCGGGCAAAGCAGCGCAGCAGCAAGTTCCTTTACGGTCGTAACGCTGACCAATGGCCAGATCCTGCAGGGGGATATCGGCTGTGAGGTACTGCTGCGGGTGGGGACAGCCACTTGCTCGGCGACTTCTTCACCGGGACTGATTGACGAAACGGCGGGTGGCTCCATTGACAACGGCACGGCGCTGGTGAAAAATCACATGTATATGATGACCATTGAGGGACGCGGTGTAAAAGCGACTGCCGCAACTGTAAAGGTTATGGCGCGGGGAACCTACACCGTAAACTGAATACATATTAAAGCATCGTGTGCGCATAGAATGGCGTAGGCGGTGCTTTGATTTTTACTGGGAGGTGGCCTATATGGACAAGTTTCCGCTGTATTTGAACGGTGCGGCCGCCGGAGAGCTCACGGTGACGGAAGAGCCCATGTACATTATATTCCGTGCGGTCTGCCGTCCGGCAGCGCCAGGGCTTCTGCGTGCTTATGCGGTGGGAGAACGAGGAGAGCTGCGGCTGGGCGTGCTGGCCCCGGAAGGCGGCGCTTTTGCCATCCGCAAAAGAGTATCCCGGCAGATGGCGGCACCCCTGGGGCGGATTGTACGGGGAGAAGCCCGGTCGTACGCGGCGGAAGAAGTTCACTGGGAGCCGGCCTCAGCGCCCGAGACGCTGTTTCGGGCGCCTTTGCTGCGTGAGAAACTGCGCGGTATGCCGGATATTTTGACCGGCGAGACACAGCAGCGGCGGTATCTGGCCGTACCTTACGACAAGCGCAAGCCTTTTTTGCTGGAAGAGCTATTCTGCTTTGCACACATTGCCCGCATTGAGGATCGCCCGTACGCTGTATTTGCTTTCGACCGAGAGGAAAAGCCCGTATTTTGAGAAAGTTTTTTCCAATAAATTCAAATTATGCTATCATATTCAGGCGTTGTGTGTTATAATAACAAAAAATATGGGTTTTTTGCTTATGAAAACCCCACAAGAGAAAACGCTGAAGTTTGCAGCGGAGAATTTTGGGAGGCTGTCCATGAAATGCCCTTTTTGCGGATATAGTGAAAGCAAGGTCATCGATTCCCGTCCTGCAGAGGAAGGGGCCAGTATCCGCCGCCGGCGGGAATGTCTGTCCTGCGCCAAGCGGTTTACCACTTATGAAACGGTGGAGAGCCTGCCGATGGTCGTGGTAAAAAAGGACGGCAGTCGGCAGAGTTTTGAAAAGCGCAAGGTTCTCGGCGGTATGATTCGTGCATGTGAAAAGCGCCCAGTCCCGTTGGCGGAGCTGGAACAAATCTCCGATGAAATCGAGCAGGATCTGCAAAACTCCATGGAGCGTGAGATCCGAACCGAGGACATCGGAGAAAAGGTGATGGAAAAACTGCGAAATGTGGATCAAGTGGCCTACGTCCGGTTTGCTTCGGTTTATCGGCAGTTCAAAGACATCGATACCTTTATGGCTGAGTTAAATAAACTGCTGTCCGAAAAATGACTTCGACCATATTGCGCACAAAAAGCCCGCAAACCATCTGCATTTTATATAAAAGAGCCTGAGATGCATCATAATTGGTGTTTCTTGGGTTTTTTTATGTTCGGTATTGCTCATCTCCTTTGGCTCTAAGCGAGTCGGGGCTTTGTGTTTTTCGCTGCTGCTCGTGTATAAAACACAAGGAGCGACAACCGAAGCTATGATTTAGGAAATTTCACCGTTTCTCCAAAGAGAACAGGTGTCGGCAGACATCAATCCAGGCGGGAACGTATCTTGCAAAGTCCACGTAGACTGTGCTATAATGACCCTAAAATTAAATATCAAATCACTCTATCAGAGAACATACTTCTTACGCTCGGTTGGCCCGCGGCAGAGTCAGAGAATATTTTTAATGCTGAACCGCTCCATCTCTGCCAACAGGCGCAGTTGATTCTGCAGATCGGAGATCTCCGCCTGAAACTCGGAGGGTTCTTCAGCCTGCGCAAAAGCTGCAGCGCGGCGATACATGGCTTCCGCGCCATCCACGGCAGCATGCTCAGCTACAATATGAAGATAGGTCTGGTGCTTTGACCAGCTTTCATAGCTTTCGTTGAGCGCATCTCTGGCCTCAGGCCAGTTTTCTTCGGCGGCAAGTGTATCCACTTGCTCCAACTGGGTACGCCACTGCTCTGTGTAATCCACCATCGTGCTGCAGTTGAGTGTGGAGATAAGAAGAAGTCCTGTCAGCATCAAGACAGGTGCAAAAAACGATTTCACTGTTTAGCCTCCTTTGGCAGACAGATCATCTGGTCACGGTCATCCAGCGTCAGCAGGAAAACATCCTGATAAGACTGAATATTGCGCTTTTTCAGCTGCCTGTGGAGCCATTCCTCGGATTTTCCGCAGGCATTCAGATTTTTTGAAATCAGACGCCCGTCATTGATCAGGATCATGGGCAGTGAAATGCTGTCCTCGGGTTGCAGGTTCATATCCTGCGCAGAGGGAGGCTGGGACGACGGCCAAGGGAGAATGGACAGCTGACCTGAGTTTTCCAGTACGGCGTATTTCACATCCTGAGGATCGCAAAACCCCTGCCCGCGCAGCTCTTCCAGCAGTTCATCGATGGTAAAGCGGTTGCGTCGCATGGCTTCCTGGCAAATATTGCCCTTGTCGATAAGGACGGTGGGTGTTCCGCAGATCAGCCGCCGGAATCGAACAGAGCGCAGGGACATCTGAGAAACCAGCATTGACAGCGCCAAAAGTGTCAGAATGGGGATCACCCCAGACAGAAGAGGAATTCCAAAATCCTGCATTGGCACAGTAGCAAGATCCGAAAGCATCATGGTCAGGACCAGCTCGCTGGGCTCCAGTTCACCAATCTGGCGTTTGCCCATCAGCCGGAGTCCGGCCATAATGAGAATATATAAAATGACGGTCCGCACAAATGCGGTTGCCATGTCACTCGCCCCCTTTTACGACAAGTATCTGTCGCCAGACGGGGGATTATCCGTTTGGATAGGGCTTCGCTTCCAACAGCGAAGATTTATCATAGAATCGCAGAATGGAAAGGAGGATTTACGGCCAAAAGGGCCGTCACAAAGCGCCAGCGCCTGCCTTTGGCGGGATGACGAGGAGAGGGGAGTATCGAAAATTCGGCGGATGCCCCTCCGTATCCACGGGTGCGCACACAGCAGTTAAATATGCGGGTAACCGCAAAACAGAGAGGCTGTGACCGTGGTGAAAGCGACAAATTTTCTGCGGATTTGTCCTTTTGATATTATTTTTTATCAGGAGGATTATCTTTTATGTGTGGTATTATCGGCTTTGTGGGCAGCGAACAGGCTGCCCCTATTTTGCTGGACGGATTGGCACGGATGGAATACCGGGGTTATGATTCCGCCGGGGTTGCTATCCGATCCCAGACCATGGGGTTGCAGGTAAAGAAAACCAAGGGGCGGCTTCAGGTACTCTCTGATCTGATCCATGGTGGAGCGGATTTGGAGGGGACGGTAGGTATCGGTCATACTCGCTGGGCCACGCACGGCGAGCCCAACGACGTCAACGCCCACCCTCACGTCAGCGAGGGCGGCAATATTGCTCTGGTTCACAACGGCATTATTGAGAACTATCTGGAGATCAAGGAGTCTCTGCTGCAAAAGGGTGTGAAATTCACCTCTGATACGGACTCCGAGGTTGTTGCGCAGCTGCTGGAATTTTACTATGACGAAAGCCACAACATGCTTGACGCAGTTTCCCGGGTTCTCCACCGGATTGAAGGCTCTTACGCTTTCGGCATCATCTGCAGCGATTACCCCAATGCACTGATTGCAGCCCGAAAAGACAGCCCGCTGATTCTCGGCTACGGCAAAAACGGTAATTTTATAGCTTCCGACGTAACGGCTGTGATCAAGTACACCCGTGACGTGGCCTATATGGACGACGGCGAGATAGCCGTCGTTACAGATGAGAACATCGATGTATTCAACAGTGAGCTTGAGCCGGTGGAAAAGGCTCGCCGTACGGTGGACTGGGATGTCTCCGCGGCCGAAAAGGGCGGCTATCCCCACTTCATGCTCAAGGAAATCATGGAGCAGCCTGAGGCAATCCGCAAAACCGTGTCTCCCCGTATCCGGGATGGCCGAGTAGTGCTGGACAGTGTTAAGCTGGCGCCGGAATACGTGCGCAGCATCTCCCGCATTTTTATCATCGCCTGTGGTTCGTCCTATCATGTGGGTATGGTCAGCAAATATGTCTGGGAAAAGCTGCTGCGCCGCCCAGTGGAAGTCGTGCTGGCATCTGAATTCCGCTACTGCGACCCGTTGGTGGATGAAC
>QKDF01000305.1 GCA_003245395.1 Clostridia bacterium | reverse complement strand
AGTGCGCGCAAATTAGCCGAGTCGATCATGGAACGGACATACCCCTGTAAAAAGGTGCTGCCTGTCTGGTCGGCCACCGCCGTCATGTCACGATAGTACCAACGATCCAGTACCAGATCGGAAAGCTGAGGGTCCCGCGTGGTGTCCAGCACCTCCCGGGCCTCCCGCACAGCCGCAGCCAGCATGGGAGGCAGTCCGCCAAGATCTCCGCTTTCCAGCGCTTCCTTCAGTTCCTGTGACGGCACGCGGCCAAGATCCATCAGCATCCGATCAGGATTGGTCTCCACAGCGCGCGCCTTCAGGATTGCTTTTACATTGTGATAATCATATTTCAGCTTAAAAATGTCCAGATATCTGGGGTCCGGAGCGCTGCCACCCAGGTCCTGCAGCGTCTCCTCCCGTACAAAGGCCACCACTTCATCCATAGCTTCGGGGTCCCGTACATCCATGGTCGGATAACCGCTGTCCTCCAGAAGTTTTACAACTTCTTCGTCGCTGCGGGCAGCGAGTATTTGATCCAGCCGCTCAGGAGTCAGCAACCCATTTTCCATTGCCCGGATTCGGGCCGAGATCACCAGATAATCTGTATCCTTGATGTGTTTCGACAAGGCGGTTCCTCCTTGCTCAAAAATTCGGCCCGCTCACGCTTCCGGAAACAGGCGCTTTGCCACCTCACCGGCCATTTCGCCCTTGTGCAGGCGCACCAGCGTTTCAAACGTGCAGTTGACCTCTACACTCCCGTTTTTCAGGATCAGTCCGCCCTTAATCGGACGAGTCTCCTGAGAAAGAGTCAGACGGCCCGCCGCACCGAGTCTCTCATTGGCCTTGGAAACAGCGGACAGCCCGATCCGCTCTCGGTCCTGCGGGGAAAAGATCACTTCGCCCATTCCATTGGGCGCAGCCTTCACCATCAGATCCGCCGCAACTGCGGCGTAGCGATCCTCCGGCAGAGCACACATCACTTCAAGTGCTTTAGCAAACGCACTCTCCACCGCTTCCTGCTTGGCACTCAACAGAGCTTTGCGGGCTTCCATCTGCGTCACACTGACCAGACGTTCCTCCCGTTCAGCCGCAGCTTTTTCGTTCCGTGCTTTCAATGCTGCTGCTTCCCGTTCCGCCTGAGAGCGGTATTTGGCCGTGATCTCCTCCGCTTCGGCGCGGGCGGTGGCCAAGAGTTTTTCAATCTCCGCCTGTGCGTCCGTGTCAATGCGCCGGGTGATTTTTTCGATGCCGTTCATATCGTACCATACCGCCTTTCCACGCCGGTGCCCATCAGGCGCCGATGTTGATGATCATCAGCATGGACGCCAGCAGGGACAAGATGGCGTAGAATTCCACAATGATGCAAAGAACCATGCCCTTGGCCCAATCATCCGGCTTCTTGGCCAGGATGTTGATGGAACCAGCGGCCACACGGCCCTGGGAAATGGCGGAGAACAGGCCGCCCAGTGCGATGGGCAGGCAGGCCGCAAAGTACTGCAGGCCCATCTGAATGGTCATATCCGCTGCCGTGCCGGCCAGCAGACCCATACGGAAAATTGCGAAGAACCAAACCACCAGGCCATACAGGCCCTGTGTACCGGGGATAACCTGCAGAATCAGGATCTTACCGAACTTGGACGGGTCCTGGCTCACCAGGCCTGCACCTGCCTCGCCTGCGATGCCGGTGCCCTTTGCACTGCCGATGCCGGGAAGAACAGCCGCCCGGCCTGCACCGAACAGTGCCAGAGCCAGTCCACCAAATGCTTCAAAAAATCCCATATCTTTTTCCTCCTTATTCTTTTACAATATCGACGTATTTTGTCTGTATGGCCATAGGCCGGAACGGCTTGCCGCCGTCCTCGTAGAACTTTCCGAAATACTCAAGGCACTGAAGACGCAGATCATGCACATAGCAGCCCAACAGGTTCAATGCAAAGTTCAAAGCGTTGCCTGCGATGGAAATGATCATGAAAATTACTATATTACCTGGAATAGCGCCCAGTGTGTTGAATACCTGCGCGATCACGCTGCCGGCCAGCATCAATGCCATCAACCGGGAATAAGAAAGCACATCACCAAAAATGCCAGTCACGCCGTTATAGACTGCGCCGATAACTGCGGCCAGCTTGCCAAGCCCCTTTGCATTGCGGCTGGAACCGATGACCAGCATAATGCCGCCTATAGCCAGCACCACGGGCACGCCGCCCACGTTGCCGATGCCCAAAACCGCCAGAGCCACACCTGCGTAAATAACCCACCAGGTCACGTCGTCCCAGATGGCATCCGCCAGCTGCCCGCGCTTAACCTTCTTGGTAAAATCCACCGCCATGCCGGTAACGACCTGAATAAATCCCAGACACATGGAACCCACCAGAATGCTCAGCGTATCGTTCAGCGGCGTAAACAGCGACGGCAGTTCAAATGTGGAGTTTGGATTGATCAGCCGGGCAATTTGCGGCAGAAAATCGCCAAAGAAGCCGCCGGTGATTGCTCCCATAATAAATGTAGTCACACCACATAGGCCCAGCAGACTGAAGAAATGCTCCATTCCACCCTTGGGGCGATACTTTTTGAGTACCACGGCCGCGGCAATCATCATCAGGAGGCCATAGCCCATATCCGCCATCATAAAGCCGTAAAAGAAAATAAAGAACGGCGCCATCAGCGGGTTCGGGTCTACACTTCCGTAAGCCGGCAGCGAATACATCTCCGTCACCATGTTCAGCGGTTTTGTCAGCCAGTTGTTCTTAAGCTTTACCGGCACCTTGGGGTATTCCTCCGGAGTCGGGTCCTGGGCCTCCCAAGCACAATCCCGGGCATTCAGCAGCGTGGAAAGCTCTTTTTCCGCCGCTGCCGGAAACCATCCTTCAAAAAAGACAATTGTCCCGTCCGTCAAAAGCCGCTGCGTATCGGAGTCTTTGCCGGCCTCGGTGCTCAGTCGATCCGCATAGACCTCAATGGCCTCTTTCGCCCCACCGCAGGCCGACAGCTCGGCAATAATCCGCTCCTGCTCAGCCTGATGCTCCTCAATTGCCTGATCCATCGCACGGAGTTCCTGTGCGGGCGTACCGGCATATTCCGGGAACGTTACCTGACTGAAATTAACAGGTTTAAGCAGTTCCATCACTGCGGCTTCATCCGCCTTGTGACAGACCAGCAATAAATACTGCTGGGTTTTATCGGCGCTGACCGGGATGAGCTCAGCCGCCAGATCGTTCATCTGCAATCGAAGTGCACCTACATCTGTGGCCGCCGGACACACCCCCATACGAATCAGCGCATGTGCCGTATCCCGGGTGTTCAACGGCAGATCCAGCTCCGCCCACGGCAGAAGAGCCGCGCGTCTGGCAGTCAGGCGTTCCGTTTCGCTCTGCATCATGACAAGCTGCGTCAAAAGTCCGTTGATCTTTTCGCAGAGTTCCTTCGCACCATCGACAGCAGAATTGCCCATAAAATCTGACTCCCGAATGGGACGCCGCTTAATCAGCATGCCATTCTTTACTGAGGCATACCGCCCGATGGCAGCCATGGCAGTGTTTACATCCGCAATCGCTCCGCGGGTCTCCATCAGGCGGGAGTCTTCTCTGCGCAGCAGTGACGACCACTCCGGATCATCCAGCAACACATCTGGCTCGCTGATTTCCACACAGCCGAGGTGCAGCAGCTCTAACAGCAGTTCTTCGCGCTCCTGTGCCATGGCCACAACGCGGAGCTTTTTCATCTTGACAATGGCCATCAGCTCACGACCTTTCCAACGATAAAGTCTGCCGCCTCCGCCAATTTGGCAGCCGCTGCCGCACGGAGCGCCTCACCTTCTCGTTGGGCCTGTGCCATGATCTCTGCGGAGCGCTTTTCCGCTCGGCTTTCCGCCTCCTGGAGGAGTTGCGCGCCTTCCTCACTAGCCTTAAACCGCGTCTGGCGCAGTAATTCCTGTCCGCTGTGATCTGCGTTTGCGATCATCGTCTTTGCATTTTCTTGTGCCTGCACAATATGGAACTGAGCCTGTTTTTCCGCATCTTCCACCTTTGCAATCACGTCCAGGGACATCGATTCACCTTCTTTCAACCTGTCACTTTTAGAGCTATTTTCCTTTTTTGAATTATAGGACTTTCTGGCTTGGATTGCAAGATTGTTTTGCGTTCCAGAAACATTATAAGGGCATTAATATTTAATTTCAAATTAACACTTTCTCGCTTTCTTTATGAAAATATAAGAAAATTGAGTAAAAAAGTCGTAGAAAGCAAAAATGTAGCAAAGTTACAAAAGGCCTCTTTGCCCATAAATTTTGGTTCAATTTGACCCTATTTTTTACCAATCCATATTCTTTGAACTTCCACTACAGAGAGAGGTTTTACCAACCGGCAATAAAAAAAGCGGCCTGACACCGAAGAATATCTGAAATCGGCGTCAGGCTACAGTTTTAGGGTCTATTCCTGATCCCCGTTTAAAACCTTTTCCAAAGTATTTAATTCTACGCCAACCTGATCCAGCGCACGAGGCAGCTGAGAAAGATTGACCTCTACTTTCCGCAATTCTCCCGTTACGTGATCCGAAGTAGCATTAAAAACGCCAGCCAACTTAGAATACTGAGAACGAATTTCGGTTACCACTTGCTCTAACCGTGCTTTTGTCGAAGTCTCCAGCTCATTTGCCCGCTTTCGTGCCTGGCATTCAATATCTCCAATCTGATCCTTTACTTTTTGATAGGCTTCAGCCAGAGGCAGGACTTCTTCCAAACGAGCACTGAGCTGACTCCGTTCCTCCCGAAGAGCTGAAATTTCTTCCTCCTTAGCAGACTTACAAGCCAACTCTGACTTCAGTTTTTCCTGCTCGGCGCCAAGCTGCTCTACCAGTTTTCGCAAATGATTTGCCTCATCAGCCAGCTTGTCGTTTTCAGACTTGAGGTTTCTGTTTTCATTTTCCAGAGCCGTCTGTGCTGCTTCTGCATTCTTTGCTGTCTGCTGAATATAGCTGATCACATCCTGCTTATCAAATCCCCCGAAGGTAACACTTTTAAATGTTTTGCTCTCCACTGCCGCCACCACTTTCTTTCACCAGGAATCCCTAGTCTGTCTTAAAGTTTGTAATATTTTAACATAAAAGTCGTCTGTTTACAAGACTCGCAAAAAATGAAAAAAAGAGAAAAAAAGGCTTGCTTTTTAAAAAACAATATGCTAATATAAATAAGCTGTCTGTGAAACAGCGGTACGCGCCGTTAGCTCAGCTGGATAGAGCGTCTGGCTACGGACCAGAAGGCCGGGGGTTCGAATCCCTCACGGCGTACCAAAGAAAGAAGTCTTGAGAAATCAAGGCTTCTTTTGTTTTTTACTAGCGCTGCAGCGGATTGAGCGATATCACATTAGATAT
>QKDF01000123.1 GCA_003245395.1 Clostridia bacterium | reverse complement strand
CGCTTTTCTGTGAATAGGATAGATCAGCCGCTTAATTTTTGGGAGGTTATTATGCCGAAACATGAAGTTCCGTGGCTATATTCGGGTTCTGAAATTCAATTACGTCCCGAGGATCTCATAAAAACAGATGCGGTGGTGAAAACAATTGCGGACAGCGTCAAAAGAAAAGCCCCGCTCAGTCTGATTCGGATTGGCGACGGAGAGCTCAGCGTCATGGCGCAGGAAATCGTTTTACCAACCGAATACCTGAAAAAAAGTGCAGCGTGGAACTCCACAAAATACTGCGGAGTCAGCTTGAAGCAGGACATGGAACAGCACTATTTCATGCGTGACAAGTGCATTGAGGCGGTCAAAGCTGCCGATTTGGTCGGTATTTTTCCAAACGGAGAATTTACCGGCAAGGTGTTTTCCGCAATCGGGTTCAAACCCGAGCGGGTTTTCTACGCCTTTGGAAACGTATATTTCTGCTTTGTCAAAGAATTCGTCGACCTGCTGATTTCAAACCCGCCCCTTTTGGTGGGGAAGCAGGCGGCTGATTTTGCGGATTATCTTGAGAAAACGCTGGGGGTTCAGGCTGCCGGCATATTTACCGAGATCAATTCTCCGGAAGATCTGGAGCAAACAATCCATTATATGGCGCATTGTCCCCATGACTGGTCCCTGGTCAGCGCCGGTGTCAACGCCGACATTATCGCGCCCATCATGGCGAAGGAATACGGCAAGGTCTGTATTGATTACGGGCACGGAATGGATGTTCTGATGAACCCCAAGTATCATGGCAGATATTATTTTTTAGGCCACAAGCCCTGAGAGTCTTTTGGTATCCGCATTCTGATACCGTTTTACACCCCAATATGAAAGCGCCCAAAGGCAATGCCTTTGGGCGCTTGTTGTATCATTGCGGCCGCTTCATTTGCAATACACTCCTGCGAGGAATGCATCAGCCATCCGCTTTTTATATTGCTTATTCCTGATCGCCGTCGGTCTCGTCTTCGACGTCGGTGAGGTCAAACTCCAGCTTCTCGCCGCAGTTGGGGCAGATCACTTCGCCCTCGTCCAGAATGGATTCGTCGAAGTAGATGGTCTGCTCGCAGGTGGGGCAGGTGGTGGCGTAGCAGTCCTCGTCGTCATCCTCGTCCTCACATTCGCACTCGTCGTCCTCGTCCTCGTCGTCATAGACCAGGTCTTCCACATCCTCAAGATCCTCGCTGACGGCGTCCAGACCGTCGGAGACCTCGATGAGCTGATCCTGCTGGTCCTGGAGTTCCAGGGCCATGTCGTCCAGAATTTCGATGATGGCGGAGAGGATCTTCCCCTCCTTGGTTTCAGTGTCCAGGCTCAGGCCCTCGGCCAGGCCCTTGAGATAAGCGACTCTCTCAGTGATTTCCATAGACAGCGCTCCTTTCGTTCGTAACAGATGATACCCCTTTTGGGGTGGAAACATACCCGCGGGATGAAAAACAGAAACCGGCGGGGCGGAGAGACCCCGCCCCGCCGGGCGGGCTCTTAGTCCTTGCAGCGGGACAGGTACTCGCCAGTACGGGTGTCGATGGTAATTTTATCGCCGGTGTTGATGAACAGGGGCACCTTGATTTCGGCGCCGGTCTCCAGCGTGGCGGGCTTCATGACGTTGGTGGCGGTATCGCCGCGCACGCCCGGCTCCGTCTCGGAGATGACCAGATCCATGAAGTTGGGCACTTCCACGGCAAACACGCTGCCCTTATAGCTCAACAGCTTGCAGACGGTGTTCTCCTTGACGAACTTGAACGCATCGCCCAGCACATCCCGGTTCAGGGGAGCCATGTCGAAGGTCTCGGGGTCCATGAAGTAGTACAGGTCGCCGTCCTGATAGCTGTACTCGGCGTCCTTGCGCTCCACAAACGCCGACTCGAACTTGGCGGTGGGGTTGAACGAAGTCTCGGTGACGGCACCGGTAACCACGTTTCTCATCTTGGTACGCACAAAGGCGGCGCCCTTACCGGGCTTGACGTGCTGGAACTCCACGACGGTCATGATCTTGCCGTCCATCTCGAACGTGACTCCGTTGCGGAAATCACCTGCGGTAATCGTAGGCATATGGTGTGATCCTCCTTCAATCTTACGAGAAAACGACCCTCGGGAGGACATTTTCTCTGTTTGCCTTGTCAAATTTTCCTCAAATATTCTATCCTATCTTGCCCTCTATTGCAAGAGTTTTTCCGCTTCGACACGGGAAATCGCGGACGATTTTAGAAATTTTTCCTGCGGCATGCGGCCTTGAACGGCGCCTGCAGGGCATGGAGCACCTTCTGCCACGCCGTCACCGGCCCGCCCACAGGCTCCACCACCAGGGCCAGCACGCCGGCGCGTTTGGCAGCCAGACAGTCGGTCAGCAGCTTGTCGCCCAGCATAGCGGTATGCTCCCGCTGTGCACCGACCCGCTCCATGGCGGCATACAGCCCCCGGGGGCTGGGTTTTCCGGCGTGGCCCTGAAACGGAACATCCAGATCGGCGCAAAACTCCTTCACCCGGCGGCCGGAGCGGTTGTTGGACACAATCATAAACCCGATGCCCGCGTCCTTGAGCGCCGCAATATAGGCCCGCAGAGCCTCGTCCGGTTCTGGAGTGGATTTGGCGGCCAGGGTAAAGTCCAGATCGCTGAGCAGCAGGCTCACTCCATGGCTGCGGAGAAATTCCGGCGTCACGTCGGCATAGCGTTCAAACAACACATCCGGTACCAGGGAAAAACTCATACTCGGCTCCTTTGGCGCATAGTTTGTATGGATAGTATACCAAGTTTTGGACGCACAGACAAGGGGGAGTTTCCTTGCAGATTTATCTTGCTGTCACGCCCGGGGATTTCCGGGATGCCAGCCGGTTCACACGTTCTTTTTCCCATGTGGCCTACCGCATCGGGCCGGAGTCCACGCTCCTGCGCCACAATCTGCTGCTGCAGACCAAGGGCGGCCTTTTATCTCTGTCCGACCGGGATGCACCCATCGTGACGGACCCCGATCTGCTGGCGCAGGCGGTGGTGCGGGAATGCTCGCACCGGAGCTACGGCGGGGCGGTGCTGGATTTCGAGGGTTCGCCGCGCAAGGATCTGCAGGCGTTCGCCGGAGCACTCGCCAAGAAGCGCGGCAAGCTGGGGCTTTTTGTACCGGAGGTCTATGTGGACGCGGCGCCCTCGGCGGCGCCCATGATCTGCACGGCGCTCTCCGGGGGAAATTATGCTTTGCGAATGAACGAGGCCGCCGCCCGCTTCGGCGCGGGGCACTTTGCCCTGGACGTGGAGCGGCTGACCATGGACTTCCTCCTGCCCTCTCCCACCGGACAGGGCCAGCCCCTGAGCCGGGAGGATTTCACCCGGCTGGCAGAGCAGGAATCCCCCACCGTTTTCTTCTCTGAAAGTTTGTGCGCCCGCTACTTCACTTATACCCGGGAGGGCAAGTCTCACTTCGTTCTCTTTGACGACGCGGACACCCTCGCCCGCAAGCTGCACCTGGGGCAGGCCGCAGGCGCGGGCGCGGCCTTTTTCCAGTACCCGGAGGTGCGGGATCTGCTGCCCGCGCTGTTCCGGAAATAGGGGTCAAAAAAGCGCCGCGGCAACGCCACGGCGCTTTCTTTCATCAATAGAACTTCTTGTTCTTGTTCTTGCGGGCCGCCTCGGACTTCTTGCGGCGCTTCACACTGGGGCTCTCGTAATGCTCTCTCTTACGAACCTCCGCCAGAACGCCTGCTTTTGCACAGCTGCGCTTGAAACGCTTCAGAGCGCTGTCGATGGATTCGTTTTCTTTCACATGAACTTCAGACATTTATATTTCCCTCCCTCCGAAATGCCGGGAAAACCGCAGCACTTAAGGGCCATAATGTATGGCTTTAACGGATTTATTATACCGGCTCCGGCACAGCTTGTCAAGGGAATTTTCAGGAAACGGCTTTTTGTCTCCCGTTCGGCGCAAAAGCCGCCCGGCAAGTGGCTTTTTCCAGCCTATTCCTCCACAAACCATACGTGCGCGTCCGGCGGAAAGAAGTGCTTTTTCGAAGGTTTCCGCAAAAGCGGAACGTCAAAAATCGCCTTTACTGCGGCTTGACAATCAGGTTCATCAAACGGTTTTTGACGTAAACCGTTTTGACAATCTGCATGCCTTCGGCGGCCTTTGCCACCTTCTCCACCGCCAGCGCGGCGGCGCGGACGGTATTCTCGTCGCTGTCGGCGGGCAGGATCACCGTGCCACGCAGCTTGCCGTTGACCTGGACGGCCATCTCCACCGTGGAAGCGGCGGTCTTGCTCTCGTCGAACTCCGGCCAGGGATTCTGGCAGGCCATCATGCTCGTCTGCTTGGCAAAGCCCAGCATCTCCCACAGCTCCTCGACAATGTGGGGCGCGAAGGGAGAGAGCATCAGCAGCAGATATTTCATATCGCCGCGGCTGACGCCGTTGGCGTAAAACTCGTTGACCATGGTCATCATGGCCGAGATGGCCGTGTTCATCTTCAGCTCATCGATGTCCTGGGTGACCTTCTTGATGGTCTTGTGGATGATCGCCTCGTTGGCCGGGGTCATCTCATAGCTGTCGGTCGCGGCTTCGGCCAGGTTCCACACGCGGTCGAGGAAGCGCTTGGAACCCTTCACGGCCTCGTTGGACCAGGTGACCGCCTTCTCGAAATCACCGATGAACATGATGTGCAGGCGCATGGTATCCGCGCCGTACTGCTCCACGATGTCGTTGGGGTTGACCACGTTGCCGCGGGACTTGGACATCTTCTCGCCGCCCTCGCCCAGGATCATGCCGTGGCTGGTGCGCTTGTGATACGGCTCTTTGGTGGGCACCACGCCGATGTCATAGAGGAACTTATGCCAGAACCGGGAATAGAGCAAGTGCAGCGTGGTGTGCTCCATTCCGCCGTTGTACCAGTCCACGGGAGACCAGTAATCCAGCGCCTCCTTGGAGGCCAGCGCCTTGTCGTTGTGGGGGTCCATATACCGCAGGAAATACCAGGACGAGCCTGCCCACTGGGGCATGGTGTCCGTCTCGCGCTGGGCAGGGCCTCCGCAGTGGGGACAGGTGGTGCTCACCCAGTCGGTCATGGCCGCCAGGGGGCTTTCGCCGTTGTCCGTGGGCTCGTACTTCTCCACGTCCGGCAGGACGAGGGGCAGTTCGCTCTCCGGCAGGGGAACCCAGCCGCACTTGGGGCAGTTGACCATGGGGATGGGCTCGCCCCAGTAGCGCTGGCGGGAGAACACCCAGTCCCGCAGCTTGTAGTTCGTCTTGGGCTGGCCGTAGCCCTGCTTGGTGACCCACTCCTTCATGGCGGGGATGGCCTGCTTGACCGTCATGCCGTTGAGGAAGTCGGAGTTTACCATAATCCCAGTATCGTCCTTGAGGGCGAA
>QKDF01000021.1 GCA_003245395.1 Clostridia bacterium | reverse complement strand
CCTCCATCGCGCTCAGCCAGGCCATCATGGAGCGTTGCGATCTGGTTATCGCCACCGGCGGACGCCCCATGGTCAAGGCTGCTTACAGCAGCGGTACGCCCGCTTTTGGTTCCGGCGCCGGCAACGCAACCATGATCTTTGACGAGACCGCCAAGGGCCACACCGACGAGGCTGCCCACAATACCCGCATCAGCAAGTGCAGCGACTTTGGTTCCGGCTGCTCCTGCGATGGCAACCTGGTTATCCACGAGTCCGTGTACGACGATATGGTTGCATCCCTGAAGGCCGAAGGCGGCTATCTGGCCACCGATGAAGAGGCCGAGCTGATCAAGCAGGTCATGTGGGATGAGACAGGCCACCGCCTGCCCGATACCGTGGCCATCAGCCCGCAGAAGCTGGCCAATAAGGCGGGTTTCACCATCGGCGAAGAATATAAGTTCATCATGATCGACGGTCATAACAAGATCGGCAAGGAGCACTTCTTCTCCAGCGAAAAGCTGACCACCCTGCTGACGTTGTTCTCCTATGAAGGGGAGTTCGAGAACGCACTGGACAAGATGCGCGCGATCTACAATGTGGGCGGTAAGGGCCACAGCGTCGGCATCTACTCGTTCGATGACGATCATATCAACCGTTTGGCTCTGGCTGCTCCCGTCTCCCGTATCATGGTTCGTCAGGCGCAGAACAAGGCCAACTCCGGTTCCGCCACCAACGGTATGCCCGCGACTTCTTCCATGGGCTGCGGTACCTGGGGCGGCAATATTCTCAGCGAGAACATTGCGCTGCGTCAGTATATGAACGTCACTTGGGTGGCCCGTCCTATCCCCGAGGATATGCCCAACGAGACCGAATTGTTCGGCAGCTTCTACGATCCCGAGCTGGATAGCTGATTTCGCTTTTCTTTCCCAACAAACCGGGCGGGCGCAAACCCCTGCCCGCCCGGCTTGCCTCCTTCAACAAGCAGAGTCCTCGGCAAGTGCCGGAGACTCTGCTCTTTTTATGCGCTTACCCGGTCTGCGGCAGGAATCAGCGGTCTCCTTGCATTTTCTGCTGATTTCGGGTATGATAACGATACGCCGGAAAGAAAAAGGAGGCGTATGCGATGTTTGACACCCATGCCCATTATGACGATACTGCGTTCGACCCTGATCGGGCGGCTGTTCTGTCCGCGCTGACTGATGCGGGCATATCTTTCGTGATCAATCCCGGCTGCGATGTGGAAAGTTCCCGAAAGGCTGTTGCGCTGGCAGAGGAATATCCGTTTATCTATGCCGCGGTGGGCATTCATCCCGAAAACTGCGGCGGCTGCACCGACGAGGACTTTTCTGTGATCCGCGCTTTGGCTGGGCATCCCAAGACGGTAGCCGTAGGTGAGATCGGACTGGATTACTATTGGAAGGAAAATCCGCCTCGGGAATTTCAGCAGGAGGTCTTCCGGCGCCAGTTGTCCATGGCCCGGGAATTGAACCTGCCGGTGATTGTCCACGACCGGGATGCTCACGGGGACAGCTTGTCCATTGTGGAGGAATTCCCCGAAGTGCGCGGTGTGTTCCACTGCTATTCCGGCAGCGCCGAGATGGCGCGGGAATTGCTTCGGAGGGGCTGGTACTTGGGCTTTGACGGGCCTGTCACATATAAAAATGCCCGCAAGGCGCAGGAGGTGGCGGAGATCACGCCGCTGGATCGGGTTCTGCTGGAGACGGACTCCCCTTACCTCTCCCCTGTGCCCAACCGCGGAAAACGGAATGATTCCCGCAATCTGCCGTATATTGCGGCGGTACTGGCGCAGTGGAAGGGAATCACTCCGGAGGAGTTGACCCTAGCTGCTGTGGAAAACGGAAAAAAATTATTTGGAATCGAGTGATCGTATGGAAAAAGGATTTACCATTACCTATGAGTACGGCGGAAATCTGTATGTAAACACGACGAACCGCTGTGATTTTTCCTGCACGTTTTGCCTGCGCCACAATGGAAACAGCGGCAGTATCTATACGGATAACCTGTGGCTTCGGCGGGAGCCCACGAAGGAGGAAATTCTTGATTCCATCGAGGGCCGGGATCTGTCTAAATACGAACAGCTGGTTTTTTGCGGCTTCGGTGAACCGAGCTATCGGATCGACGACATCTGCTGGGTAATTGACCGGCTCAAAGATCATGGAAAGAAAATCTTCACGCGCATGGATACCAACGGTACCGGCAGCATGATCCATGGGCGAGATATCTGCCCTGATTTTGCCGGGCGGTTTGATATGGTCAGTATTTCACTCAATACCGATACATCTGAAAAATACGATGCACTGTGCCATCCCGAGTTTCCCGGTGCTTTTGAGGCAATGAAGGCCTTTGCCAAAGAAGTCCGGCAGTATGTGCCGAAGGTGATGATGACGGTGGTGGATACGATCCCCCAGGAAGAGATTGACAACTGCAGGAAAATCTGCGAAGACGAGATCGGCGCAACCTTCCGGGTGCGCAAATATATCGAAAACTGAGACAAAACGGCTCCCGCTCTTTTCCGTGCGGGGGTCGCTTCTTTTTTGAACCGGCGGCGCATAGGTTTGTCCCATGAGGTGATGCATATGAAAAAGAAGGTGCAGTGGGACGCGGTACGGCGGATGGCCGCACTGGGTCTTGCGGTCTGCACTCTTTGGGGCGTAGCCGTTACATCAAACAGCGATACGTTTTCTGCGGCGGTGGCGGCGCTGCGGACAGGGGCCTCTTCACCCATGTCGGCTCTGCGCTGGGAACTGGGTGATTTGTTTTATAAAGATCAGCTCTCTCCTGCTGCTGCCCTGACCATTGGGGAGTCTCCCCTGCTGCTTTCCGCGCGGGAGACGGTGGCGGAACTCCTGTCCAAGGAAACCGGAGAGGGGGATACGTCACCCGACCAAAGTCAGCAGTCCACGACCCCCGTGACGGAGACGCCGGTGAAAACCGATCCGTCGGATACCTCGTCTTCTGATCCGGACAACGGCGTCACGGCCCGAACCCTGATTCCCACCGAGGAGAGCGGTTATACGGTTGCAGGAAAAGTCTATATCTCCAACAGCACAAAGCATACGCTGAGTATTCAGGACCTGACCGCACCCTTTGCCGCCGCTCTGACCGACGAGGCGCCCCAGATCCTGATTATCCACACCCACGGCAGCGAGGCGTATACACCTGCGCCGGGCGTAGAGGTCAACTACTCCGGCGATCATCGTTCCACCGATACCCGCTATAATGTAGTGCAGGTGGGAGATGTGATGGCTCAGACCTTTGCTGATGCGGGGATCTCGGTGCTGCATGACCGGACACTGTATGACTATCCCTCTTATGCCGGGTCATATGACCGATCTCTGAAAGCCATTGAGAGTTACCTTACACAGTATCCATCCATCCACTTTATACTGGACATTCATCGGGATGCCATTGAGGACACGCAGGGGAACGAATATAAGGTAATCTCCAATATCGACGGCGTGGGGACTGCCGCCCAGGTGACCATTGTGGTGGGCAGCGACGGCAGCGGACTGCCGCACCCGAATTGGATGGAGAACCTGAAGCTTGCGGTAGCGGTGCAGCAGAATATCCTGCAGCAATATCCCACGCTGGCCCGCCCGATTCTGCTGCGCAATTCCCGGTATAACCAGCATGCAACCACCGGTTCCCTGCTGATGGAGATCGGGGCGGCCGGCAACTCTCCCGAGGAGGCGGCCCTGGCAGGCAAGCTGGTGGCACAGCGGATGGCCGAGGTGCTGCAGGATAAGAGCAAGTGAGTCCGCAAGATGCGGTTCAGTCCGGCTGCGTTTCACAAAGAGGGCAGGAAGAAACGACAATCATGCGAATCTATGAAGGCAGGGTGTCCCGGAAATCAATTCCGGAGTGCCCTGCTTTTATAATGAAAATGTGTGAAAAAATGCAATCGACTTAAAAGCTAACTGCGGGTATAAAAGGAAATTCGGAAAATATCAGTTGATTTTTTATGAAATAATTGCATAATAGAACTATAGAATCACTAACTGGCAATGAAAGGAGGCGGGTGCTGTGAACCTTCGGCAGCTGCAATATTTTAAGACTATCGCCGAACTGGAGCACTATACACGGGCGGCGGAGAAGCTGTATGTCAGCCAGTCCAATCTCAGTCATGCGATCCAAAAGTTAGAGGATGAACTGAACGTAGAGCTTTTTACCAGAAAAGGGCGCTATATTAAACTCACAAAATATGGAGAGATGTTTTTGCCGTATGCCACCGCGGCTTTGGATCAGTTGGATACCGGAATTGCCATGCTGGATAGCTATATCAACCCCAATACGGGTACGGTGGTCATGTCCGGATTCCCCTCCCTGGCCCAGTTTATTCCTGAGGTGATCATCCGCTATTTTTCGGAGACAACGCGGGTGGGTGTGCACTTCCAATTTAATCAAGAGGCAACTTACGCCACGCTGCGGGATCAGTTGGAGGAAGGAGACATCGATCTTGCCTTCTGCACAAAGATCGATGATCCCCGCATCAAAGGTACGCTGATCGGAGAACATCAGATTGTGCTTTTGGTGCCCCAGTCCCATCGGCTGGCGGAGCGGGACTCTGCGAATCTGATGGAGCTTGCGGATGAGGACTTTATTGCCTTCGACAACAACTGCCAGCTGCGTACCGTGACGGACGAGCTTTTTGGAAAATTGGGAATCCAGCCCAATATCTGTATGGAGACCGCTCAGGATATCATTATGTATGGCATGGTGGCCTCCAATCATGGCGTGGCCATTACGCCCCGACCATTGGGCGGTGCACCCTATAACGTAAAAATCCTGACCATTGAAAACGAGATGCCCAACCGAAAACTCTATTTACAGTGGAATACGGAAAAGTATCTTCCTCCGGCGGCGAAATATTTCCGGGATTTCGTCATCCGCAACGGCCTGATTTTCAATCAGTTTTTGGAACGCCGCTTTTGACGCCCACACGCATCCTGCATAGTTTCAATATTATATAAGCGCCCGCTTTTCGGCGGGCGCTTCTTTTATGAAGAAAATCGAAAAGAGAATGAAAACTAGCTATTGGACAAAAAGGGGCGGAGTATACTATTCTTTTCTTGGGAGGAATCCATAAAAAACGTTAAATGCCTCCCCTGCGGCTTTGAACAAATAGACAAGTTTCAAGGGAATTTGGATATGGATCGTATTTTAAAGGAGATGCCGGCAGAGGCGTGACGACTCCCGGATGTATCCGGCGGACTGATTAAAAATGGAGGTTTTTATATGGGAAAGAAACTGGTATCGGATTTGATGGTAGATTACCTGGAGCGGCGGAATGTGCGCTATGTCTTCGGATTGTGCGGACATACGGTGATCGGGCTGCTGGACGCACTGTCCCGCAGTGAGAAGATCAAGTATATCTCCACC
>QKDF01000118.1 GCA_003245395.1 Clostridia bacterium | reverse complement strand
TTTTTTGATGCAGGTGCTAAGGTGATTCGGGCTGACCCCCAATATCGAGCTGAGCGAGACCAGAGACAGCGATTCATCCTTGTAATTCTCCTCAATGGCATTCAGAGCACGTTGGCACAACAGACTTCCGCCTGTTTTCTGGAGGCATCGCATATAATCCATTGCCTGATCGCAAAACTCCAGCAGCCCTTTCTTCAGCTCCGTCGCAGAACGGTAGTGGAAGCTGATATTAGGCCGCAGACTGCTGTTCTCCATGACTGAAACCGCCTCGCTGCCACCGGTAGCGTAGAGAATCTGATAAATTTCAGAGATCAGCTGCAATGTGGCAATGTCAAGCCAAATTTTCCCCCGCTGCTCTGTGCGGCCAAGAGCGACCAGCTGCTCCAGGCCACTGCTTACCTCTTCTCTCGCGCCGCTTTTAAACGCCACCTCAATACGGGTTACCAATTCGGAAATGCCGTCCATGTGTCCCGCGGCAGCCTGTTGGATATCGGAGAGAAACAGGATATTGCTTTCTCCCGGCTCCACATAGCCGACCGTCTCCATAGCCTCCCGATATGCCATATGCAACTCTGAAATTCGGTCCGTCTCGCCGCTGACACCGATATTACAGTTCCGGCAAGTCACACGCTCCGCAATCTGCACCAGTTCTTCCGCCAGAATATGCAAATACTCCGCAAAGTCAGACCGGTTCCCCATCAGCAGCGTAACAACCTTCCCGCTGGAAAAAAAGCTGTATTGGCGGAAATACTTTTTTGTCACCATCTCAACGGTTTGAACTGTGGCCGGCTGTGTGCAATTATCACCATTTTTTTCAAAAATGGACAGAACCATAACGATATATTTAGAACGGTCTTCCGGGTTCTGCAGCAATCCGCATTCCACTGCGGATTGTATCAGCTTCTCTTCCCGCTGTTTGACATCATAATAATCGTCCAAAAGCAGCGACATTAAAAAATTCTCCCGGTTTCCCTGCAAGCTGGTCTGCTCCCGAAAGATCTGGAACTGTGTGTCCATTTTTTCATGGATCAGCGTTAACTCTTTTATCAGGCCATCCCGCGTCAGTGGTTTGAGCATATAACTGATGATATTGTACTGAATGGCCTGCTTGGCATATTCAAAATCATCGAAACCGCTCAAAAACGCAATGTGCATGGCCGGGCGGATTTCCCGTACCTGTCGGGCCAATTCGATGCCCGAAATAAATGGCATCCGGATGTCTGTCACCAGCAAATCCGGTTTCTTTTCCTCCACTAATTCCAGTGCATCCAAGCCGTTGCCGGCGTCTCCCACCAGCTCAAATCCCAAATCCTTCCAGGGAATCATCCGGCAAAACGCTTCCCGCAGTTCATCTTCATCATCCGCCACTACAACTGTAAAAAAAGCCTTTTCAAGCATATGCCACACTCCTGCTTTTGTTTTCCTCATTTGCGTAAACGGAGAATTAATTTTACATATATTTGCAATTAGATCTTATCACATTTTCTCTGAAAATCAATGTCGCATTTTTCAGTGCGGCATGGGCGTAATATTATCTGTGGAACAGCAATCGCTGATATCCCTGTCCTAAAGTGCGGTGCATGCGATCATAAAAGCGAGCCGCTCCGGGTTTTGATACCCAGAGCGACCCGCTTTGAACGCCGTCTACTTTTCGGCAGGGAGCCTTTTTAAGATGGATTCCAGAGCGGCGCAATCGGTACAGCCGCTTTTGCTGCCGCCCTCCTTACAGGTCGACAGGCAATGGTTGATGGACTTCTTGATCAGCTCAATTTCCTTTTCCGACAATGACAAGGTAAACATACGAATCCTCCTTCTATCATTTCAGCCTATGATAGGATTGACAGATTGTGATGCTTCCAAACAGAGAACTTAGTGGCTTGTCACATACCGCTCGGCCATGATGCCGGCAACCGCACCGTCGGATGCGGCGGTAACCACCTGGCGGACAGGCTTTTCACGGATGTCACCCGCAACAAAAACGCCTTCCACATTTGTCTTGGTGTCCTCGCCGGCGATAATATAGCCGGACTTATCGATTTCCAGCTGGCCGCGATACAGCTGGGAGGCCGGTTCGACGCCGATGTAGACAAAGGCGCCCTCCGTGGGGTACTCATACGTTTTGCCCGTCTTCAGATTTTCAATTTCCACGCTGGTCAGAGCGTAGTCCATTCCGTTGACCTTCGTCACCCTTGAGTCCGTGATCATATCGATTTTACTGTTGCTGTGCAGCTTTTCCATGGCCGACTGGGACGCGCGGAACTGGCTGCGGTGGATGAGCGTCACGTGGGACGCAAATTTCGTCAGATAGACGGCTTCCTCCACAGCGGCGTCTCCGCCGCCGATCACAACAATCTTCCGATCCTCATACATGGAACCGTCGCAGGTCGCGCAATAATGGACGCCTCTTCCCTTGAATTCGTCCGCGTTTTGAGCGGGCAGCGCTCTCGGCGAAGCGCCGGAAGCAATGATCACGGCCTTGGCGTAATATTCCGTGTCCTCGGTGCGGACATATTTCGTCTCCCCGGTCAATTTGACCTCAAAGATCTCCTTCAAATCATCGATCTGCGCGCCGAAGCTCACGGCCTGCTGGCGCATATCGTCGATCAGCTCGCGACCCCGTACGGCGCCCTTGGTTCCGGGGTAATTTTCAATTGTGAAGGTCGACGCGGCCTGACCGCCCGCCACGCTGTTGTCCAGTACAATGGTTCGGACCTGGGCTCTCGCCGCGTAGATCGCGGCCGATAATCCGGCGGAGCCGGCGCCAAGGATCAGCACGTCGCAGTCCACGCGCTGCATGGGCTCTTGGGGAAGGACGTCGCCCAGAATTTCCTCGATAGCAATACGAACCTGCGGCTTGTTCAAGAAGCCGGTCAGACGGCTGCCGACCTCGACGCCATCCTTGAAAAACAGTACCGTGGGACTTCCGGAGACGTTCAGGCTCTGGGCAAGTTCCCGGTTTTCCTGCCGGAAGATTTTAACGAATTTGATGTGACCGTCATATTTTTCGGCCATCTTTTCATAGATCGGCGCCAGAACGTCGCACGGAGGACAGTCGTCGGAGAAAAAGTCAACAATGACCGGAATCTTGCTGTTCAGAACAGTTTCCTGAAAGGCATCGCTGTTGATGTGAATAATCTTGTCGCTCATTTTTATTTTCCTTTCACCGTTTTTTTCACGCTGGGGAAATACGGGCATTTGATACCCAGACAATCTTTGTTATTTCCAAATTGCTTGCAAACATAGCTTTCAACGCCGTCAAAATAGCCTGAATTCTGGATGAAGGTCTCCATGGATGTCACGGCGTCACGCTTGCAGCAGCGGGGGCCGCCGTAATCGCTGATGGCAAGGAGAGCCTGTCCGGATGTCTTCAGGGCATTCCCGCGTGGAGCGGCTGACATCGGCGTCGCTTTTTCAATGATGGATACCGCAATCCCCGTACCAAGGGCGGCTCCGCAGCCGCCGCTGTATCCGCAGCTTCCGCCTGCGATTTCCTTCCCGCGCCGAATGGCTTCTTTGACGGCAGCAGGGTCGTGAATATGGTTCTTGTTCTGGTACGCGGCAACAAGGATGGCGGGTACGATGCTGTGGTACTCCGGCCCATGCATTTTCAGATCCGGGAAGTTAAAAATCTTTTTGGCCAAAGCAATGGGGTCCTCTTCGGCTGTATCGTTTAAGTATCTCTCCACTTTTGTCAGGATATCCGCCCGGTGGCAGTCGTCGCAGATGTAGTGACCGTTTTTGCATTTGACGTTTGTCTCAAAGGTTTTGCCGCAGATCAGGCATTTTTCCTTGGACGGCTGTTCCGAATAAACAAGCTCGCTCCCGCAGACCACGCATCCGGTCAGTTTTTCAGCACTGTCGCAGCAGCAGGAGCCATCCTCCTGGCCCGGTTGCTTGGCGGGTACCGGGACATCGTCCGGCCCCTCGGTCATCGCCCTGATTTCGTCAATATAATAGTTGATACCGATCTCGGAGAGCTCCTGAATGGGCCGGCAGTCCGGCGACAGCGGATCACAGTCGTGCTTGTTGGCCGCGACGACCCCGCAGCCGCCGCCGCAGATCACATCATATTTGCAGTCCCGGCACTTGTCGATTGTCTGGACGCTGCGGCTCTGCCAGCGGCTGATGCGTTCCTGATTGAGCCGAACCTCCGGATAATAGGTGCCCAGCAGATATTCCTGCCGCCCGCAGCTGGCGGTACATCCGTATATTTCACCGTTTAAGTCAAACACCCATTCGGTTTTGCAGGCCGGGCAGGTATCAAAGCTGGCGATGGGCAGTTCTCCCGTATCCACAAGATGCCGAATGGCGTAGAAATCGGGACGGTGGAATTTTGCAAGGATGGGATAGAGCTTGCTGAGTTTTGCGTACTCCGCCCACAGCTGCACCTGCGACATCAGATACTGGGGCTTGGAATAGCAGCTGAACAGCTCATAATTGCGTCCGATCTGCGTCTTGAAGCGTGCAGGCGGCAGATCCAGCCAGCCCTTCGAGTCGAGGTATTCGGCCAGATTGACAAGATCCTCGATATTTTCCAGGTCGACGACCGTCCGGAGGTTGACGGGGAAGCCCGCCTCCACGGCAGCGGCCATGCCCGCGATCACCTTGTCGAACGTGCCCTTGCCATTCGCTGTCGCCCGGCGCTGATCGTGAATGTCCCGGCAGCCGTCCAGCGTAAACTGCATCTCTTTGACGTGAGCCTTTTTGAGGATATCCACGAAGTCGGGAAAGTCATAGCCGTTTGTAACAGCCGCCACCTCATAGCCCTCTTCCGCGCACCGGTCGATAATATAGTCGATGATCGCGCGCTGGGCCGGAGAATTGACGAGAGGCTCGCCGCCGAACAGCGTGATGTACGGCTTGATCTTGTAATCCGAAAAGTTTTTGCGGGCATAGTCAAAGAAAGCATCAACGGCCTCCCTTGTGATGACCTTGTGCTCTGCGACAACGCCGTGCTCATAGCAATAGACGCAGGCAAGATTGCAGCCGTATGTAGGAATCAGCATCAGCTGCACCTGCGAGTCAGCCGTTTCTTTTAAAAAGGCTTCATTCGCTTTCGCAACCGCATTTTGCTCGTCCTCGGCGCTCCGGTATACATAACCGCGTTCCAGCAAGTAGTCTGAGAATTCCGGATCGACAGCCGCACCGCTGCCGATTTTTTCAAGCGACAGCCGCTCGTGCTCATCCATCACATCAAAGCTGCCGGAAAGCGGGTTGAAAATGGCGTAATCATGGCCGTCTCTGAGTTTTACAATAATATTATTTTTGGCGGAAATCATGGCACATTACCTCTGTTTCATAGTAAATCCTAATATCAAATATGTATCTTATGTAATTTTCAGCTGAGAACAAATACAGAAAAAAGGGCAGCCTTCCGGCTGCCCTTTTCTCTTAGTTATGGCAGCCAGCC
>QKDF01000291.1 GCA_003245395.1 Clostridia bacterium | reverse complement strand
GGCGGTAATATCGGTGACGTAAGTCAAGCGATATGCCTGGTTGGAGTCTGGAATGGCAAAGGTCAGAATGCGGTTTGTATTGTCATAGAAAATATTCTCGCCCAAAATCAGTCCCACTGGGTCTCCCTGGGTGGGGCTGTCATTCCCACTCATGGTCAGTTTATACGCCGTCACATTTCCGTCTCCCAGCAGCAGTGCTCCCATTGCGTCCGTGTGGAGCTCCAGTCCGGCGGGCAGGGTGTCCTGGATTTTCGCAGTCTTATTCTCCTGATAGCCATAGGGGTTGTAATCCACTTTCCACGTAAGATATCCGTTGGAGACATCCGTATCAATATAGCTTTTGTTCAGAATCTTGCTGGTCACCGTGACATTCTGCTGACTGTTTGACAGCTGCGTATCATCCCCATAAGTCAGCGCGGCACTATTGGTATATGTTTGGCTTTGATTCGTGCTGAAAAAACCGCTGGGGTCTGTCATCCCGGCTTTTAGCAGAATGACATAGGTCTCATTCAAAGAGCTGAATCGAATGCTGGCCACTCCGTTGTCAAAAGTGCTGCCGTTCAGGTCCAGAACATTGGAAATCTCCGTGCTGTCGGTAACGGGCACAAGACTGCCGCCGTCCATGCGGTAGAGCAGTAAATTCGCTCCTCCGTCAAAGGTCTGGAATTCCCAGCCGCCCGGCAGGGTGTCCGTCAGAGTGAAGTTGCTCAGGTCTTTGCCTCCGTTTGCGGCAGAGTCGGTAAGCTGCATTCCATTCTGATTTACCAGCAGGCGGTACACTACGCTTTTGTCCGTGTAATTAAACGCCTGGGAAAGGTTCTGCGCAATTTGAGTGGGATCGTAAGTACCCGTGCTTCCGGCATCCCATTTCAGGGCCTTTTTGAGCAGGGTGTTGCTGGAATAGACCGCAGAACCGATGGCATGGCCGGTTACATCATCCGTGCCATTATTATTATAAGTCAGGTCAACCGTATTGGGGATGGTATAACTGCTGCTCTTGTTTGCAGCATAAATGGTGGGGTCCGTCACCTCAGTATGGAAGGTATAGGTACGGTCCTGATTGTCCGGCACGGTGATTTCCAGCAGATCGGCCACTGCCGTACCATCTTTTTTCAGGGTATAGACGTTGCTGGCCACACCGCTCGTATCTCCCGTCGTGACCGCAAAGGTGCCAGCCACATACTTTTGATGCAGGTTCTGGGTAAGGCTTCCCAGATTCACTCCGGTTGGAAGCGCAGGGTCGGATGTCACACCGGTTGCATCGAAGCTGTCGCCGTATACAAAAAGATCATAAAGCTTGATGCTATTCATGGTCTGCCCCTCAGGGTTCAGAGCAACGTTCCATGTGATCGTTCCGGTCTCCACATCCGCCGTCCCACTTTTGGTAAAGCCGGCATAGCCTACCGCAACGCTAGTGCCGGCTGTTTTGTGGTCGGTGGTGAAATCACTTGAATACAGTTCGGCAGAATTTGAATACTGATGGCTCTTGTCCAGAATCACCGCAGGCAAATTTGTTATGTCGGCTGTAATGGTCAGGGTCCCCTGTCCGGTAATCGTGCCGATGTGATAGGTTCCGCTGCCATATGTTGCATCGGACGGCTCCGTAGTTCCAAAGTCTATACCGCTTATGCCGCCGCCTGTCCAGGAGGCCGAATGATACGTCATCCCGGAGTCGGAAGGAATCGGATCTACGATATAGATGTCATGCAGGGTCACGCCGGCCGCACCCACTTGAATGGTCCAGGTGACGGTGTTCGGCTTTGTGTAGTTTCCGCCGACATTTGTCTCGTTGCTTGCTCCAGATTTCGTAATCAAGGTAGGCGGCGTGTAGGGTGCTGTTCCGGTACCGCTCGCCAGTTCCTTATTATTGTCATTGGGGTTTATCAGTTTCGCAGTATTTGTGACGTCAGAGCCGTTGATCAGAAAGTTGTCGGCCGTACTTGTCTTAAACTGAATAACCTGGGGGCTCATAACATCCCCGAACGTATAGGAGAGGTTTCCATCATTGCTGGGAGTAACAGGTGCCAGAGTTCCCTCAGAGCCCCCTACTTGAAAAGAATCCGCTATGTACCCACCCACGCCCGACAGGTCGTCCGTAAAGGTCAGGCCCGCCAGGCTGACCTGATCCTCGCCCCCCGCGTCATTTTCTTTGGTGGCATGCGCCGTCACCGTCCAAAGTACATAGTACTTACCGGTCGTTCCGTCATTTAAAACTGTTCCGCTCTTTTCCAGAGAATAGGACGTCTCGCGGGGCTCCAGTTTAAATGTTTTATCCAGGAGCGTAACCGTTTCGTTCCCCGTCAGATCCTCTTCGCTTTGCCCGATATAATTCATAGTTGCTTCAAGCGTGCAGTGAGCGCCGTAAACACCGCTCTGGTCATTAAAAACATCCGCGTTGTCAAACACCACACGGATATCGTTATCTGCCCCGGCCACTCCGCTTGAGATCAATTCCGCGTGGGCAATCACGGTACCGTCCTCTGTGGTCAGCGCAATACCGGATGTGGGAGTTATCTCGAACCCGGGGATGGCAAAATCAGCATAATCGCCCAGGTTGACGTCCAGCGTTGTTCCTTGTTCGCTCACAGTCTGCGGGAGGTCAAATTCCAAAGAAATCGTAAAATCTCGCCCCACTGTAATACTGCCGGAGCCGTCATCTGGAATTGTGTGGCCGTCTTGCTCCAGGGTCAGCGACACATTTTCCGGTGTGATCGGATCTTGAAGATCTACAGCCAACGCACTGTACATCAGCAAGCCATTCACATTGAACGCAAGCAACAGCGCCAGAAAGCCTCCTAAAAATTTCTTCCCCATTTCAGTTCCCCTTTACTTTTGTAAATTTCTTTGCGGTCACTCTAATTTGAGTGGCAGCCAGGTTTCCTACTGCGTCCACAGGGAACCTTTCAAAATTATATTTATGAGTATAACATTGCATAATCGAACATCAATCGTATTTGCAACTCTCGATCCAACTATTCGTGCGTCAGAATACGATCACTGCGGTTTTTCCTCTAAAAGGCCGGTTTTATCTCTTTTCTTAGCAGTGGCCGATTCATATAATGCCATGACAAATGATAGGGTGTATCGAAAAGCGCTGCCAAGAGATAAAGTTATCGCAGAATTAACACAAAACGCAGAAACTCAATTCGATCCGGATATTGTTTCGCTTTATCTGAATGAACTTCATAACAACGATCAGTATGTAAATTAGAAAATAACCAACGGGTTACTGACGAAAAGCCGCCCCATCTGGGACGGACTTTTTCAGGTTAATAGTCGGCTTTATTACTGTATTGCTATGGCCGCTTCATCTGCAATACTCTCTTATGGGTAATGCGCGAACGCTGCTCTTTTTCCTTTTACAACGGGGAAAAGCCGTGTTACAATGAGACAGATAACTCTAAATGTAACGGATGTGAAGCCATGCTGAAGATATTGCCCATTCGACAGATGAAGGAAATGACGCCCTTTATGGACGACAAGGTGCTCCAATATATGAATGAGGCGCGGATTGAGTCATTTGAGAGCTTTGAAAAGTTCAGCTTTCTGGCCTTTGACTGGTATCGCGCCGACCGACAGGAGAACCAGTCCCCATATATCCTGATCTATCTGGACAGGGAGGACTTGTTTTTTTTCTGCGAAGACGACGAAACGGCGGATCGGGTACAAACGCTGATGGGCCCGGAGGAAGAAACGCAGTCCAACGGCATGCAGCTTTATCGCTTTTTTGCCCGGCTGATGCGGGATGACCGGCAGTATCTTGAGAAACTGGAGGAGGAGATCACGGACACGGAAAACCAGGTGTTGGCGGGTTCGCAGCGGACGTATTTGGACAAAATCATCGACTGGCGGAAGGAGCTGCTTGGCATGAAGCAGTATTACGACCAGCTCAGCGTCATTTTTGACGAGTTGGAGGCCAATGACAACGATCTTTTGCCCAACTCCGTGGTGCGGCGCGTGTCCATTCTCGGCAACCGGGCGTATCGGCTGAGCAACGGCGTCATCAATCTGCGGGAATACGTGGCTCAGATGCGGGAGGCATATCAGTCCCAGCTCTCCATTCAGCAAAACGAGCTGATGAAGGTGTTCACCGTGGTCGCGGCGGTATTCATGCCCCTCACTCTGCTGGTGGGCTGGTATGGGATGAACTTCAAAAATATGCCGGAGCTGAATTGGGCGTACGGCTATCCCGCGGTTATCGGGATCAGTGTTCTGCTGTGTATCGGCATGATCTGGTACTTTCGGAAAAAGAAGTGGTTTTAAAGAAAACGCGCAGTCCCGATTTCCGGGACTGCGCATTTTTGATTGCCAAAGGGGCTGACTGAACTCAGGTTTGCAGGCGCATTAGCTCTGCTTCCGACCGTCGCGGGTACAGTGACCGTCACACGAACCGCAATGGCTGCAGCCGGTACAGCCTCCGCAGCCGCTGCCCCGGTGACGCCAGACGTACCACAAAGCGAAGCCGAGCCATACACCCAACACAGCCAGAATCAGAATTTCCATACGTACCTCCTAAACCAAAAGCAGCGCGATGTGATAGACGGCAAAGGCCACGATCCACGCTACCACGCTTTGCCCCAGCGCCACACCCACGGCTTTCCAGCCGGAGTTCAGTTCCCGCCGCACTGCGGAGACGGCCGCTATGCAGGGCGTATATAGCAGGGTAAAGACCAGAAAGCTCAGGGCCGTCACAGTGGTGAACAGGCCGCCCAGGGCGGCACTCACATTGGAGGTGGCCCCAGTCAGGATGCCCAAAGTGGAGATGACGGATTCCTTGGCGATAAAGCCGGTGATCAAAGCGGTGGACACTCTCCAGTCGCCGAAGCCCAACGGGAGAAACAGCGGGGCAATCCACGCGCCCACGGTGGCAAGTAAGCTGTGGGTACTGTCGGCGACCACGTTGAGCTGGGCATCAAACGTCTGGAGAAACCACACGACGAGCGTGGCAACGAAGATTACGGTAAAGGCGCGGGTGAGAAAATCCTTGGCCTTATCCCAGCATAGCTGGGATACGCTTTTGAGAGAAGGAAAGCGGTAATTGGGCAGTTCCATTACGAAGGGCACCGGATTACCGCGAAAGAATGTGGAGCTCAGCAGTTTGGCCGCCAGCACGCCCACCACGAGGCCACCTATGTACAGACCGAACATCACCAGCGCGCCGTGACGGGGAAAGAAGGCTGCGGTAAATACGGCGTAAATGGGAATTTTGGCAGAGCAGCTCATAAACGGCGTCAGCAGGATGGTCATTTTCCGATCCCGCTCCGAGGCCAGCGTTCGGGTGGACATGATGGCGGGGACAGAGCAGCCGAAGCCGATGAGCATCGGGACGATGCTGCGGCCCGACAAGCCAATTTTGCGCAGCAGCTGATCCGTCACAAAGGCCACCCGGGCCATATAACCCGTGTCCTCCAGAATAGACAGAAAGAAGAACAGCACCAC
>QKDF01000117.1 GCA_003245395.1 Clostridia bacterium | reverse complement strand
GGTGGGAGCAATCATGCAGATCTCCTGTACATGATCTACCTGCGGAAACTCAAAATCCTGTTTCAAATGTTTCACCTCTCTGTTTCAGTCTGAAACCAGTATAGCAGTTTTTAAAGTAAAGAGAAGCCCCCAAAAAGAGATTACCCGTAATACCAAAAAGCGGACAGCCCGAAGGGCTGCCGCTTTTTGGCTGGGAGAGATGAAACGTACAGAAAGTCTATAAAAGTTTCGGGCACCGAAGCCCAAACCACTCAGGCACAGGTGGTCTGCTTATAGAGATGGGCCATATGGCTGACAATGGGCGCGGGGATATTTTCCTTGATCAGCATCACGGCCTTGTGCAGCTCGTCGCCGCTGATGCCGGTCTCCACACCCATCTCGGTGAGCATGTTCAGAACATCCTCGCTGGCCACGTTACCGGCGGCGCCGGGGGCAAAGGGACATCCGCCCAGTCCGCCGGCAGCGGATTCAAATTTGTACAGGCCCAACTGCATGGCGGCCAGCGTATTGGCCAGAGCCAGACCGCGGGTATCGTGCAGGTGCATGATGAGCCGGTCGGCGCCAAATTCCCGGATCAGGGGCTCCATCAGGTTGGTGACCCGAACGGGATTGGCCATGCCCACGGTGTCGGCGAGCATCACCTCTTTACAGCCCAGATCAAAGCCGAAACGGGCCATCTCCGCCACCCGTTCTGTGCGGATAACCTCTCCGAAGGGACAGCCCAGCGCGGTGGCCAGTGCCAGACGGAAACGGATTTTGTGTCCGTACTCTTCGATCAGGGCCTTAAACTGTTCCATGGACTCGGCGGGAGTCCGGCGAACATTGGCCATGTTGTGCTTTTCACTGACGCTGATGACATAGGTGATTTCATTGATGCCAAGCTCCACCGCGGTCTCTACGCCTCGCTGGTTGGGTACCAGTGCCACAGACTCCACACCGTTATCCCGTAGCGCCTGCTGGGTGTCCTCCACCACTTCCCGGGCATCGGCCATCTGCGGGATTGCCTTGGGGCTGACGAAAGAGACGATCTCCATGCGCTTAAAGCCGGCCTTGGCCAGCTGGCGGATGACGGCTACCTTCGCGTCATGCGTGATCGGTTCATGTACATTTTGGAAGCCGTCCCGGGGACAAACCTCAATCATTTCCACGGATTTTGGCAGATTCATAAAGCAAAACTCCTTTCCGCATTCCACCGCGTCAAATGACGCCTTCGGCCGCAAGGGTTGCCAGATGCTCCGGGCTCAGGCCGAATATGTCCTCATATACGGATTTGTTATCCTGGCCCAGCGTGGGAGCGGGTGTGCGCAGGCGGGGCATGCTGTCCATCAGCTTGACCGGATTGCCGTTGATTCTCAGGTGTCCAGCCACTGGGTGCTCACATTCCAGAAACATCTCCCGGACGTGAGCGATATGATCATTGGCCATCACGGCCTTAATGTCATAAATCGGGGCGGCCGGTACGCCGGCACCCAGAATCTGGTCCACGGCTTCTTCGATGGTATAATCCGGAGACCATTTTTCAATTTCCGCTTTCAGCTCTGCCTGATGGACGCAGCGCAGCTCATTGGTGGTGAAGCGCTCATCCTCCAGCAAATCCGGACGGTGGAGAACCTTCGTGCACAGCAGGTTGAACAGCTTGTTATTGGCACAGCCAATGACAAACTCACCGTCCTTGGCCTGAAAAGAGTCGTACGGAGACGCCGACGGGTAGCGGTTGCCCATGCGGGCCGGCTGAACGCCGTTGGCCAGCAGTCGCTGCGTGTTGGTCTCCAGAGCAGATACGATGCCGTCCACCAGGGCCACATCCACTCGCTGTCCTTTTCCGGTGATGCTTCGCCCGTTGAGGGCAGCCAGAATGCCGATTGTCAGATTCAGGCCGCCGATCAGATCGCCGATGGCACTGCCGGTGCGGGTGGGGCCGCCCCCCTCCGGGCCGGTCAGACTCATAATACCGCCCATGGCCTGAGCGATAATGTCATATCCAGGCCGCTGATGCAGAGGACCGTAGCTGCCGAAACCGGAGACAGCGGCGTAGATGATCTGGTCGTTTACCTCTTTAAGTACCTCATAGCCCAGGCCCAGCTTATCCATGACGCCGGGGCGGTAATTTTCCACCACCACGTCCGCATACTTGACCATTTCCAAAAACAGCTGGCGGCCTTCAGGCTTTTTCAGGTTAAGCGTAACACCTTTTTTGTTACGGTTAACGTTACAATAATACAGACTTTCTCCGTTTTGAAAGGGGCCCATGCCCCTTGTATCATCACCGGTCTCCGGGATTTCAATTTTAATGACCTCTGCGCCCAGATCCGCCAGATACATGGTGCAGTATGGCCCGGCTAGGACGCGCGTCAGGTCGAGCACGCGGAGATTGCTCAACGCCAAGTGATTTTCCATGTTGATTCCTCCTGTACTAGATTGCGGCTGATGGAGCTTCTATGAGATTGCAAGCAACATCCATGCCAGTTTTACCGGGCATCCTGATTATTTAGCGCTGACGTGCCTGTTAAATTACTTGGCTGATCAGTGTGATTGTGTAAAGTGCAGCGATCTAGGACGTTCTTTCCCACGGGATCTCGTCAGCGGGTCGACCGACAAGTCTGGTTATTGAGCGCGTTCTGAAACATGCCGGTATCTGCAGATGGAATGACGTGATTTGCATAAAAAATTAAAGAGACCACGATGCCATACAGGACATCGCGATCTCTTTATATCCGTTACGAGGATAAAGTTTGCCACCACGCTTTCGCAGAATACCGGCAATGGCCGGACACTCCGGAGTGAGCCGGTAATTTGCACACCCGCTTACCGGGAGATACTCTCCATCCAACTGATGGAGAGATCAACAGCCGGGAACCGAAATAAGGGAATCCGGTACGGCGTCACGCCCAGACCCGGTGAAAATCAGGCAATTCCAGGAAAGACCCATGTGCTGCCCGATGCGAAAGTATGTAGCACGGTTATTTCATCTCAGTTGAATTGAGATAATTATAGACGATGGAAGCGTGCATGGCAATTGCTGTAATCATGCAGCTTTCATCAATATCGAAACATGGCGTATGCAGCGGCATATCAATCTGCTTTTCCACATTTCCGCTGCCAAGCCAAAAATAGGAGCCTGGAACTTTTTCAGAAAAGTAGGCGAAAGACTCACAGCCTAATACAGCGTGCGGCATGGTTTGAATGTTTTGACTGCCAATGACCTTTTCTGCCGCAGATTTAACATGGTTGGTCAGCTCACTGTTGCAAATTAGCGCCGGAAAGCTCATTTGTCGGTCAAACTCATAACTTCCGTGAAAAGCTTGAGTGATGCCCTGCAAAATTTCATCGATCCGGCGATTAAGCAACTCTCTAGTAGCTGGATTCAACGTGCGGCAAATCCCATTTAGTATGACTTCATCACATACAATATTGCGTGCCGTACCGCCGCTGATCTGACCAAAGGTAATAATTGCGTGTTCAAAGGTGTCCTTTTCTCTTGCCATCATTGTTTGCAGCGTTACAAGGAAATGGCTGGCAATCATAATTGCATCAATGCCTAAATGCGGAAATGCGCCATGCACGCTTTTTCCCTTAATTTTGATAACGAGACGATCCGATGCCGCTTGCATTTCTCCATTGCAGATGCAGATGCTGCCGGTTTGATAGGCATTTTCCACATGAAGCCCAAAAATTGCATCTACATGGGGATTTTCGAGAACGCCATTTTCAATCATAAGGCGTGCTCCTCCAATATCTTCCTCTGCGGGCTCAAAGATAAACTTCACATTGCCTCGCAATTCACTGCGATGCTTTGCTAAAACTTCAGCGGCACACATCAGAGAAGCCGTGTGGCAGTCGTGACCGCAGGCATGCATCACGCCATCTACCGTTGAACGATAGGGTAAGTCGGATAGCTCCTGAAATCGAAGCGCATCCATGTCCGCACGAAGCGCAACCGTTGGTCCCGGGCAGCATCCACGGAGAACACCCACAACGCTCGGCAGCTTTCCGGCGAAGTGGCGGTATACATCTATTCCCAGAGATTCCAGGTATTTGGCAACAATATCAGCGGTTCGGAATTCATTACAGCTGGTTTCCGGGTGCATATGGAAATCTCGCCGAAAGGCAATGGCCTTATCCAGTACCTGTTCCGCTTCCTGTCTAAAATCAAACATAAAACTCCTCCTTGCGAAAAAATGCCTGAAAATGGCAACACACACCTATCAGCATAACAATTGTGTTATGCTGAATAAAAAATAGATATTTTACATGATGGAGAAATTCAGTTACTCTATCACCAGACAGATAATGGCGTCTGATAAGCGCCCTTACCTGTTTTTTTCTATTTTTGCGAAGAAACTGATACAAAATTGTTGGAATTTTTGGGCGAGTTCAGTTTCGTAGACATTGTGATTTGGCCGCAGACAGATATAGCGGTAACAGTCGATATCGGAAACTGGTATCTGAATTAGTTCATTCTCTGTATGACTTTGCTCGGTGAAATAAGGCAGCAGAGAAATCCCTTCCCCAATTTTGATGAGATTCATTAAGATGTTGGATTTGTCAGTAACGATTTTAATGTCGGGCGAAAAACCGGCCTCGTGGCAAAAATGTATCTGAATTTCGTACATGTCGTTGTAGGGTGACTGAAACAGAAAATTGCGGTTTGCCAGATCCCCCAGTTTTACGGACGAAGCTTTGGCAAGAGGATCGTTTTGACCAACAGTAAGGAAAAGCGGCTCCCTTGCAAGAATAACGGAGGACTCCAGACTCTTTTTCACGGATGCAAAAATGGAAAAATGATAGCCCTTTTCAAGGTCGTTGGGATTGCTGCACAGATTAAAAACCGTTTCCGGATGACGAAGCTTAAAAGACTGAATCAGCCGAGGAATATAAACACCGGCAGAAGTAATGTAGAGGCCGATGGTGCGGCTTTTGATGCTGTTGTATTCCCGGATCTGAGTGATTGACTGTTCCATTTCCTGCAAAATATTTTCTACAGTAGACAGGAAGAGACGACCGTTTTCATTCAGTGTAATCTGGTTGCCGGTTCGGTTAAAAAGCGGAACACCGATTTCTTCTTCCAAGGAGTGAATGGTACGAGAGAGAGCGGGCTGAGAGGTGTTTAGCTGTGCTGCGGCTTCCGTAAAGTGCTCCAGGTGAGCGACCTTTTGAAAAGAATATAGAGTCTGTAAGTTCATATGAATCCCTCGTCGTGTTTACTTGTCTCAAGTATAGCATTTGAACGAATAGAAGCAAAGGAGTATTTTATGAGGAAAGACGAAAAGTATATGGGAGCTGTTTCCATGAGCCCTGTGAAGGATGTGACAGCGGGTGAATTTTCCACCTGGACGTTTACATTTGTGGCCGGGGAATATGGCATTGACGACGGCGGCTCTCTGGTCCTGGCCTGGAAAAGTGTCAGCGACTGGGATACCCCACAGTTCGATGCGCCCATGGAGC
>QKDF01000263.1 GCA_003245395.1 Clostridia bacterium | reverse complement strand
GGTATGCAAAAAGACTTCTTTTTTGGCAATAAGCGGCCAATCAAAGTATGCCCCAAATGCCTGTTATGTGCGATAAATATAGCGGAGGTATTCGCACAGACCCGGAAAATCTCCGTCAAGTATTTCGACAGCTGCAATGATATATTTTCTGTGGCGTTCCAGAATTTTGCCCGGCACCCTGGTTTCATAGCTTACAGCTTGAATGGGCATGATACTGGTGCGACGAATTTCCGAGAGCAGCAGAGGGGAAGAAAGCAAATATCGCACGATTGTGGCGCAATGATTTCGGGTCTTTTCCGCTTTGGGTGAGCATTCCGCCAGATCAAGAAAAGAAATTCCGTATTTTTCCAGAAGTTTGCCGGCGGCTTCAATTTCACATTTTAAATCTGTGTTGTCTTCATGGACTGTTTTTTGAATGACAGCTTCCTGCAGCCCCACATTGATTTCAGAGTCCGAAATCTGACCCTGAAAAACAGACGGAGCAACTGCTATCTCATGGGCAAATCTGGCTTGTGAGCGAAGATAATCTGTAAGTCGGCGCCGGATGATCAATTCGGAAAAAGGCAAAAAAGCTCCCTTATCAGCTTGGTACAACGTAAGTGCTTCAGAAAATGCGGACATGGCCACAGACCACTCGTCATCACTGTCGCTGATATATTTATGGGTATGCTTGGCGGCACAGCGCAGAATGAACTGCCTGTTGCGTTCAATGAAAGATTCGGCAAGCTGTGGGTCTGCGCGGGCATATACTGCTTCCTCGTCTACTTCCTGCATGGTCGTACCGTCCTCATATATATTTCATACGGCTGTCTCCAAAATCATTTACCGTAAAATCTGCAAGGCCGGAAAAGCCAATGCTTTTTCCGGCCTTCAGGCGGATGGTTCAGCTGGGGGCGATATATTTGGCGGGCTGGATGCGTTATTTTCGGAGTTACCTGCCCCTGGTGCGTTTCCACTGGATGTTCCCAATGCGATGCCTGCTTCGGCCGCGCTGTCCTCGTCAGGCGGCTCCACATCTCCCTGCGGAGATTGCTCTGAATTTGTCTCAGTATCAGAATCGGGCTGAACATAAGAAGACTGCAAATCCTTCTGGGATTCGTCAGACTGCTGCGGAGAAAGCTCGCCTGCGGCTTCTGAAGAGGGTTGTGAATAATGCGGACTGGCAAAACCACGGGACCCTGAGTGTGATTGAGAGGCCTTTTGGGTAGCCTGCGAGGAATTTTGCGGGTTTTGCGCAGGCTGCTGACTGCTTTGCCCGACAGGGAGCTGATCCGCCGTCCTCGCCTGAGAATCCGAGCTGTTGTTAGAGAGTTCCAACATGATTTCCCGTACAGGCCGATTGATCCAGGCTTCGGTGCTTTGCGTATTACCGGTTTGCTTCTGCATTCTGCTGATAAGCGCCAGCTTGCCGGGAGTTGTCCTTTTTTGCCCGGCTTCTTTTATTTCGCGGATGGTGGTGGGCACTACTTCTGTCGAAATCAGGTCATCGACCTGCGAAAAATGCTCCAGCTGATCCGATAAATTTTCAACTTTATGATCCGATTTTGACGCGACTGAAAATACCACATACTCCTGCGCGGTTTCACTCAGATAACCCTCTGACCGGCACTGTTTCACCGTTTGCCCGATCACATCATCAATTTTTTTAAAAGAAATACCGCTTTCATCAAGGGCGGTGACCACAGAGGCTGCGTCTTGATTCACGGCGCTGACAGACAGTACACGGTCAAAAATGTTTAATGTATATTGAATGGATGGATTTACATCCAATGTCACGTAGGAGTATGGCATGCCTACCGCCAGGGCTGTCTGTCCGCCAATCAAAAGAACGGCGGCGATGCACGCGGCTGCAAAGCGGGAAAAATGGTGCGAGGTCCGGAAGGCTGCGCGCTGGATTGTTTCACCCACCTGATACCGCTGATGGCGCAGCGTGACAAATCTGCCGTCTTCCCGCAGAGCCACGGCAGTATCACCGCGAATTTCAACAATTACCATCTTCATAATCTTCCACACCTGTTTTCTTAAACTTACCCGTAATTGATATCCATTCAATTTTATTGTTCGGGCCCGGAAACCCCAATGATTGATGTGCACATGGGGTTTCCGGGCAGCAGCGAACCTTGCGGTTTGGATTACTCGGCGGAACTGACGGCATCGCCAAGAGAGATATTTGCTTCCTTGGCTGCCTCAAACAGCGCCTTGACGGCATTCATGACGGCTTTCCGATAGGAGGACATGTCGGAGTTTTTATCTGCGGAGGAAGCAGCTTCTTCCTCTGCGGCAGCGGCACTTTTCACAGCGTCAATGTACTCGCTGAGGGTTGTCTTGTCCTCATCGCTCAAAGAGGACAGCAGCGTTTCCAGATCAGAGGAGCCATTCTGGATTCGAGACCATATGGGACCAATTCCGCTTTCACACTGACCCAGGTCCAGGCTGATGTCCGCATCTTTGGCTGCTGCCAGCAGAGCATCAACGGCATCCTTCACCGCTTCACGATAGGAGGTCAAATCGGTGCTGCTGTCGCTGGACGCGGCAGCGTCCGTTTCCGCGGCAACAGCCTTCTCGTAAGCTGAGATATAACTGCTCAGAGTTGCCGCATCCTCGTCACTGAGGTCGGCGATCGCAGAGGAAATGGCAGATTCCATGTAGGCTGTTCGCTCTTTCAATCGATTCTGCGCGTTCTGTTCGCCGGATGTACCCTCTTGCATAGATCCACCCTGCCGGAACTGCGGACCATTTGCCTGTGTGTCATTGGACTGCGAAGATCCCCGCGCGTTTCCCCGGAAAGTTCCCTGACGGCCAGATGCGCTGCCTTGTACCGAGGAAACCATCTGGACCGTGCCGTCTGTATTCTCCCCTCCGGACGGTATCGCCCGGGTCGGCTGGGCAGCCATTGCCGCCGTGGTCAGTGCTACCACAGATCCCAGTGCCACCACCGTTGCAAGTACGCCATGAGAATCAAATTTCATAGTTGCTCCACATCCTTCATGATAATTGGTCCGATTCATCGGTCCTGCTATATAATTCGGACAGGCGCGTCAAAAAAATGGGGTTACAGAGCAATAATTCCAAAAAATAAACGGCCAGCAGCCGCTGTTCTTTTGCGTGCTGCTGATATAACCTGCCGCCGCGGCCAGAAGGCCATCAAGCGGACGAAACATAAAGAAGAATCCACACATATAAAAATGAAGCATGTGCTTGGAGTTGTCAAGGGTCTGTCCCGATACCGGGAGTTTTAATCGTAAATTTGAGTCCCAAAGCGGCGGCCCTTCAATTATTCATGGCAGAGCTTCCGATAAAAAGCACCCAAAGACAGTTTCAATATCTTTGGGTGCTGACTGTATTGCTGTGGCTGACACATTTGCGGTATGCGCTTACAAATCATGCGCCGAATCTGTGCCCTTTACTGTGAACATCCGCGCGGCTGAGAATGGAGCGGGGGTCAGGAGACCTGACTGGCTCCTGCTGCCAGAAGCTCTTGACCGGCGACATCGGCATCCAGCATAGACTGGATGAACGCCTGCTTGGTGATGGGATAGGGTGCGTTTGTCCAGCCATCACCTTCAGCCGCTTTTTCAGTCACCAAGGAAAGGTCTTGCTCCGTCAAGCCGATTTCCTTCAGCGTGACGGGCAGGCCGATGGAACGGTTGAAGCGGGCAATACGATCCCGCATCGCAAACTGCTGGTCATACGTCAGCAATGCCAGCACGCCGAAGGCCACAATTTCTCCGTGCAGATGCGCTTTCCCGCAGCTTGGCACCGTGGTGGCGCCATAGTAGACGCAGTGGGCAAGGCTGCTGTTGTAATAATACCTGGCATCGGTCATCAGATTGGAAACGATACCGGTGGAGATCACAATATCCAATGCCGTCTGCTCCAGTTCATAACCCGGCGTATTTTTGCGGCACTGCTCCAAAGCAGAAGCGCCATATTTCAGCAGCGGGGCGGTGCAGGATCGTGCCAGCTGAGCGCCCAGCAGAGGCGTATGGAACAGCGCTTCCGACCGAGAGGCCAGTTCCACCTCACACTCCTTGGACAGCGCGTCTCCGATTCCTGCCCACAGCAGCTCTTCGGGCGCTTCGGCGATAATTTTCGTGTTGAGGAAGGTATGCTCCGGGCAGCGGACGCCGTAATGATGCTCCCGGAACGTGTCGTCGGGATTGTACAGTACCGCCAAGGAGGTGCATCCCGCGCAGTTGGAGGCGATGGTCGGGAAGGTGAACAAGGGCTTGTCCAGATGTTCCGCAATCAGCTTACAGGTATCCACGGCGCGCCCGCCGCCAACCGCAAAGATCATATCTGCGGATTTGACCGCGTCCTGTGCCTCCAGTTCCGCGGCGTTTTCATAGGTGGCATTGCCGCCGTACCAGATGGGTTCCGATAGGGAAAAAGCGGTGCCGGCCAGAGCCAGAGACAGCGGCGCATATGCTTTGCTCAGGGCGGTTTTGCCGCCGATCACGGCGGCACAGGAGCCGAATCGGCGGACAATGCCGTAAACGGCGCCATAGCAGTCGGGGCCTACGCTCCAGGCGGGCAGGCAGTTGGTATAGCTCATTGTAAAATCCTCCTTGTGCTGCGCAAAATAAAATAGCTCCGCCCCAAAATCCTGCTTTGAGACGAAACCATATCATCACACTGCGGTATCATTCGGAATGCACGACGCCATTGCCGCACTTTTATGGCTTTTTCCGGCTCTGAACATTCCTTGAGAATGCCCAAACCGTCAAAATCGATTCTTCTAACTTTATTTTAGGCGGAAAGCATGGAGTGGTCAATTGACAAAAGTACCACAGAAAAAATGGGAAATGCATTTGGATTCGTAGTAAATTTCATATCTCTGAATAAATGATCTGAATTCATCCTGAATCAACATAAATTTCGCAATAAATTATGCGATAGCGTCAAAAAATGCCGGATTCCCTGCGAAATGCACCGCAGCAGAGAAACAGACGGCTTCACCCGGTGACCGATGTGTACAGGCAATGCCCCCAGACGAGAGAACACTTCTTCGTCTGGGGGCGGATGGAATATTATCGCGGCAGTTCCGCCATTTTGGTGACGCCCACAAAAATATTGGAGATTGCGTACCAGGTCCCAAAGTCGACAATTCCCGACTGGGGCAGGTGAAAAATCTGCTGAAAGGTTTTCACTGCATCCTGCATGTCTTCGCCGAAGTACCCGTCCACGCGGAGTTTCTTAATGGACGGGAAACTGTTGGAGATGGTATTGAGCTGACGCTGGATGACTTCCACATCGCTTCCGGAACTTCCCAGCTGCAGGGCCTCCCCCGGGAAGGATTGGGGGACGCCCTCAACCTTTTGAGCAGGGGCCAGAAAGATGTCGGAACCGTAGTAGTGCTTGAGAATGTCAATGGCGGGATAGCCCTGTTCACCGAAGGACTGGGAACCCCACTGGGACAGCCCCTCGCACTGTGTCCGTTTCCCAT
>QKDF01000164.1 GCA_003245395.1 Clostridia bacterium | reverse complement strand
AACTGCAAATCAATTCTGGTATTTTACACAAACCCATATTGGAAATAATATAGACCCATAGGCAAGATGACGGCATTTTTCGATCTGCCGCCTGTGCGGGATCAAGGCCCGCAAGCTGACATGCAAAGCATTCATCGCGCTCATGGCACCTGAGCGACGAACAATAAGGAGGTCATTTTTATGTCATTTGAATTCCGGCCCATGCGCAGTATCATTTTTGTAGACTGCTGCAAAGAGGAGTATCGCCACCGCCTGCAGCACTGGCTGTACGGCCACCACATTCAGGACAGTATCTCCAACTTTGGTCCCTATGTCACGAAATACGCGTTTTATAACGCGCTGCCCGTTCCTCCGGAGGGGGAACGCTTCGGTACCCGGCGCATGCAAATGACCGAACATTACTGGCTGGTAAACGAAATGCAGCCGGAAATGCGCAACAAGGCCATCTCCGAGTATATGCCCCTGGACGTACTCCGCTGGCAGGGCTGCATCCCCGATACGGATGCGTCCCTCAGCCAGAACATCGACGGCGATGCCGGCCGCACTTTGGGCGGCGACAACGGCTGCCCGCCCTTTGTCTTTGCCCATGTTCCCATCTCCTGGGAGGAAGACTTCAAGGGCAAGGGCCGTATGGTTTGCGAGGGTCCCAACTATCGCTGGCAGTTTGTCATCCAGTATCCGGAAGGTCTGTCCGTGGAGGAGGGTGAGAAATGGTTCCATGAGGAGATTGTCTCCTACTTCCAGTCCCGCCCCGAGGTCACCCGATTCCTGTCCAGCCGCATCATGCAGGATGTGGTGGGCTGCCCCTTCCACCGCCTTGTGGAACTGTGGTTTGACGGCCCCGAGGAGTGGTATCAGGCCGCGGTAGCAGGCACCGCCTCTTTGAAAAAGCCCGCCTGGGCGCAGCAGGAGAAGTTCCCCTTCCTGAAGCCTCAGTTCAATATCGTGGGCATGTTCCTGACGGACATCCCCACCTGCGACAATCTTACCCAGTTCCGGGGCTATATCACCATGCGGTAAGCCCCAGTTTACCAGAAAGAAGATGTTACGCAATGGTAATTCCTTTTTATGCAAAAAGCCCCGGAAATGAGGGCTACATCAAAAACATGGAGGTCGTCGGCTTCAGCGACCTCAACGGTGTCAACGCTTTTCAGATGGCACTGCACAAGACGGAGGACGGCAGATACTACATGTACTGCGGTTCCTTCCGCGGCCCCGGCTGGAACATCGTGGATGTCACCGACCCGGCGAACCCTACGGTGGTCAACTGGATGGAAGCCTGTGACCCCAAGGAATTCCCCGCCACCAACACGCCCAAGATCCAGGTTGCGGACGGTCTGATGATCGGTGCGCTGGCCGGCGGCGTTCCCTTCCTGCACGGCAACAAGCCCGGTGATAAAAACGAGGGCGGCCTGATGATTTTTGATATCAAGACCGACCCGGTGCACCCCAAGCTGCTGTCCAAGTGGGAAACCGGTGTGAAGAATGGCTTCGGCGTACACCGTTTCATGTATAATGGCGGGCGCTATGTCCATCTGTCCGCAGACTGCCCGGGTTTCTCCGGAAATATCTACCGCATTCTGGACATCATTGATCCCACCCATCCGGTCGAGGTGGGCCGCTGGTGGGTGCCGGAGCAGTTCACCGACGGCATGAAAACGGGTGAATACCCTGTGGACGGCATGGAGCAGCACTGGGAGTTTATGGACTGGCCGCAACTGCACGGGCCCCCGTTCGTGGTGGGCAATCTGGCGTATCTGTCCTATTATTGCGATGGCCTGATCATTCTGGACATCTCCGATATTACCCGTCCGAAAAAAATCGGGCAGCTCAAGCTGAAAGGGCCGTTTTCCGGCAAGTTTGCCGGTGCCCGTACCCACACCTGCCTGCCTCTGCCGGGGAGAAACTTCCTGGTGGCCACCAACGAAGGCGAGCGGTTCCCATTCTACAACAAGGAAATCCTCACAACCGGCGACCGCAAGGGCGCCCAGCCGATGAACAATCTGCACATGGTGGACATCTCCGATCCCACCGATCCCCAGCTGGTGGCGGAATTCCCATACCCGGAGGTTCCTGCGGATTTCCCCTATCCGAACTTCAACACCGCCGGGCTGGACGGAGCACAGGGTCCCTTTGGCCCCCACAACATCCACGAGCCCATGTCTGAAAAACCCTGGCTGGATCAAAACCCCAACCGGATCTATTGCTGCTATTTCCACGCCGGGATGCGGGTTTATGACGTGTCGGACCCGTATTATATCAAGGAGCTGGCTTATTTCATTCCCCCAAATCCGGAAAAGCTGCTCTATAAAATCCCCGTCCCCGGCCCGATGCTGGCCACGACAGAAGACTGTGTTGTGGACGACCGCGGCTATATCTATATGGATACCTGGCAGGATGGCATGTATATTCTGCGCCTGAAAGACGGCATTTGACCGCTTACCTCCCCCTAGTGCACAGCCCTGCGTCCGCAAGGATGCGGGGCTGTGCGCAAAGGCTGCGCACTTTCAGCGTTTCCCACCTTTTTCCCGGACATAGTCCAGAATAACGGGCGTGGCGGCATCGGTATACGCCTGCAGAGCCAGACACACCCTCTCGGTATCGGCACTGCGCACAGCTTCCACCAGCGGCGTGAAATCTTCCCCGCTTTTTGTTTTCTTTCGGTCCGTGGCAAAGATATAGCGCAGCAGCAACTGCTGTCCTTGGAGAGAGATCATGCTTTCATCCAGACGGTGGTTGCCGCAGCGATGATAGAATGTCCCCACCAGGCGATTGACCGCCGCAACCTCGCTCTGTACACTTTTGGCCTTTAGGTACTCTTTTTGATATTTTTCCACCTCATCCGCCAGTGCGGCGCAATCGCAACGCTCCATAGCCAGGTGGATCGCCGCACAGTGAAGCGTCATGGCCAGCTGCTGGATCTCCTCCACGTCGTGGGCATCCAGCGCCAGTACCCTGGCCCCGATATTTGTCTCGTTTGTAATCAGGCCCTCCAACTGCAGGCGGTTGATGGCTTCCCGAATGGGCGTACAGCTGACGCCCAGCGTCCCCTGCAATTCGTTGACGTTGAGTCTGCTCCCCAGCGGAAGCTGTAGGGAGATGATGTCGCCGCGCAGCGTCTCATAGACCTGATCCACCAGAGAGCTTTTTTTAATTGAAGGCATGTCCATTTCCTTTCCGTGCGTGTTTCCATTTTATTTCTTGCAAGATATTTTATTCCATCGCGGCAAACTTTGCAAGTGTAAAGTGCGAAATTTTATCAATTCGTGCAAAAAACAGGCTCTTTTTGTTCAAATTCCAGAATCCGTACAAACATGCTTGACATTTGCGGCGAGCGTGTTATTCTTAAGTTGTAAATCTTGCAAGATATATTTTATAATATTTCTTGCGTGTAGGAGGAATTCCAATTGAAATGTCTTATGACCGGCAATGAAGCCATTGCCCGCGGTGCCTGGGAAGCAGGCGTCCACTACGCATCCGCCTATCCCGGCACACCCAGCACTGAAATTTTGGAGAATGTTGCGGAGTATAAAGAAATTTATTCCGAATGGGCGCCCAACGAAAAGGTAGCCCTGGAATCGGCAATCGGCGCCGCCTTTGCCGGGGGCCGGGCCATTGCCTCCATGAAGCATGTGGGTCTGAACGTAGCTGCCGACCCCCTGTTTACCAGCGCCTATACCGGCGTCAACGGCGGGCTGATGGTAATCAGCGCCGACGACCCGGGCCTGCACTCCTCGCAGGACGAGCAGGACAACCGGTATTACGCTCGTGCCGCCAAGATCGGTGTGCTGGAGCCCTCCGACTCCCAGGAGGCCAAGGACTTCGTCAAGGTTGCGCTGGAGCTGTCCGAGCAGTTCGATATGCCGATCCTGATGCGCCTGACCACCCGCGTCTGCCATTCCAAGAGCGTGGTGGAACTGGGTGAGGGACGCACGGAAGTTCCCATCGTCCCCTACACGAAAAAGGACAAGTTCAATCCCGTGCCCGCGATTTCCAAGCAGCTGCATACCAAGGTGGAGCAGAATCTCAAAAAGCTGGAAGAATACGCCAACACCACCCCCCTCAACGCCATCACCTGGGGTAGTAAAAAGGTGGGCATTGTCTCGGCCGGCGCCGCTTATCAGTACGCCAGAGAGGTCTACGGTGACAACGCCTCCTATCTGAAGCTGGGCCTGACCTTCCCCCTGCCCATGGAAAAAATCCGGGAGTTCGCGGCCCAGGTGGAACAGCTGATCGTCGTCGAGGAGCTGGAGCCCATCATGGAAACCGAAATCCGCGCTGCCGGAATCGCCTGCATCGGCAAGGACAAAATCCCCAACGAGGGTGAGCTGAATCCCGATATCCTCCGCAAGGCGCTGCTGGGTGACGTACATGAATCCATCGAGTATGATGCCTCCGTCGTGGCGAACCGCCCCCCTGTCCTATGCGCGGGCTGTCCTCACCGGGGCTTCTTCCACGAGCTGCAGAAGCTGAAAAACGTGGTCACCGTCAGCGACATCGGCTGCTACGGTCTGGCACCTAAGGACATCGCCATCTGCATGGGCGGCGGCTTTTCCGTGGCCCACGGCGCTCAGAAAGTATTCAACATGGAGGGTTCCGGCAAGCGCTGCGTGGGCATCATGGGCGACTCCACCTTCTTCCATTCCGGCATGACCTCCATGCTGGAAGCGGTGTACAACCGTTCCAACGTCCTGCTGGTGGTGCTGGACAACCGCATCACGGGCATGACAGGCCACCAGCAAAACCCCGGCTCCGGCTTCACGCTGTCCGAAGATCTCTCCAATATCACAAATAAGCATATCAAGACGATCAACCCCTTGAAGCTGGACGAGGTGAAGGAAGCCCTGGCTTGGGGCATGGGCTTTGACGAACCCGCTGTTCTCATCACCCGCTGGCCCTGCGTACTGAAAAAGCTGTCTCAGGCCGACCGGGATGAATTCGGCAATTACAAAGCCGTCAATATGGTGAATCCCGACAAGTGCATCGGCTGCAAAGCCTGTGTCAGAACCGGCTGCCCGGCTTTGGAATATCATGCCGATACAAAAAAGGTCACCATCGACCGCAATCAGTGCGTGGGCTGCGACGTGTGCGCACAGGTCTGCCCCAAAAACGCCATTTCCCGGGAGGTAAAGTGAGATGTCTGAAGTAAAGAACATTCTGCTCTGCGGTGTCGGCGGTCAGGGAACGATCCTGGCCAGCAAGATTCTCTCCACCGCGCTGGTAACTGCGGGCTATGATGTGAAAATGAGTGAAATCCACGGCATGAGCCAGCGCGGCGGCAGCGTCGTGACGCAGGTCCGCTACGGAGAGAACGTCTATTCCCCCATCATCGGCCAGGGCAGCGCAGATATTGTGGTCTCCTTTGAGGCTATGGAAGCCCTGCGTTATCTGGGAGGGCTGAAAAAAGACGGCAGCGTGGTGGTCAATAACTATCAAATGCCCACTGCCACCACGCTCTCCGGTCAGGAGCAGTACCCCGCCGATTCCATCGAACGCCTGCAGAAGCTGGCAAAGACCTATGTGCTGGACGCGGCAAAGATCGCCACGGAACTGGGCAACTCTAAGAGCATGAACGTGGTGCTGCTGGGTGCTCTGGTCAAACGGATGGGCCTGGAATCTCTGGACTGGGATGCAGCGCTGACCGCATGCATGAAGCCCCAGTTTGTAGAGCTGAACAAAAAGGCTCTGGCTGCCGGAATGGCCGCCGTCGCCTGAGAAAGAATATCTGCAAAAGCGGCAGGGGAGGGGACAGGCCGGCCTCTGCCGCTTTTTTGTTAAAACAGGAGGAAGTATGGTATACAAAACCTTTCAAGAGCTGATTCTCACCGCAAAGGGCAAGCCCCACACAGCTCGTATGGCGGTTGCCGCCGCAGGTGACGAACACACGATTCAAGCCGCGCTCAAGGCCCGGGAGGAGGGCATTGCCGTTCCCGTACTGGTGGGAGAGAAGGCGGCAATTGACTCCATCCTGTCCGAGCTGGGGCAAAGCGTCCCGGCAGAGGATATCTACGATGTGCCGGACCCGGCCCAGGCCGCCCGCAAGGCGGTGGAACTGGTGCGCACCGGTGCGGCACACTTTCTGATGAAAGGCCTGCTGGACACCTCTGTACTGCTCAAAGCAGTAGTAGATAAAGAGAACGGTCTGGGCAAGGGCGGCGTCATGTCTCACTTCACAATGTTTGAAGTCCCCTCTTATCACAAGCTGTTGGTCCCTGTGGACGGCGGCATGGTGACCTATCCCACGCTGGAGCAGAAAAAGTGCATTATCGAAAACACGGTCAATACCATGCGCGACATGGGCTACGACTGCCCCAAGGTCGGTGTGGTGACCTGTGTGGAAAAGCTCAACCCCAAAATGCCGGAAACCGTGGACGCGGACGCCCTCAAGCAGATGAACCTGCGCGGTGAAATCACCGGCTGCATGGTGGAGGGTCCCATTTCCTATGACTGCGCCGTATCCAAGGACATTGCCGAGCACAAGGGCTTTGAAAGCCCCTGTGCCGGAGACTGTGACATTCTGCTGGCGCCCAACATTCACGCCGGCAACATCATGGGTAAAATGCTGGCGGTCACCTGCGGCGCAAAGCTGGCCGGCTTCATCGTGGGCGCCAGATGCCCCATCGTCATGACCAGCCGTGGGTCCACCGCGGAGGAAAAGTACCTGTCCATCGTCATCAGCGCCCTGGCGGCGCAGCAGTAAGGAGGCCTTATGGAACGTCTGTTGATTTTGAACCCCGGCTCCACATCCACCAAGCTGGCTGTTTTTGACGGGGAGAATCCTGTATTCACAGAGAGCATCACCCATTTCCCCGAGGAGTTGGCCCCCTTTGACTGCGTGGCCGACCAATACGGCTTCCGCCGTGACCTGGTTCTGGAATACCTGAAGCAGCATGAAATCCCTCTGGAATCTCTGACTGCCATCGTTTCCCGCGGCGGCTTGCTGCCCCCCATTCAGGCCGGTGCCTATGCCATCAATGAGGATATGGTCTGGCAGCTGAAAAACCGCCCCCGCAACGAGCACGCCTCCAACGTGGGCGCTATGATTGCATTTGACATCGCAAATACGCTGCATATTCCCGCCTATATTTACGACGGAGTCACCGTGGACGAGCTGACACCCATCAACCGGATCACCGGCCTGCCCACCATGGAGCGCAAGGGCATGGGCCACAATCTGAACACCCGTGCCGCTGCCCTGCGCTATGCCCGAGAATCAGGCAGAGACTATGCGGACGTTACGGTGATCGTAGCGCATCTGGGCGGAGGCATCTCCGTCAACCTGCATCGGGGCGGGCACATTGAAGATTTCATCAATGACGAGGAGGGCCCCTTCTCCCCTGAGCGTGCCGGTGGCCTGCCGCTGTTCGACGTCATTCGGGCCTGCTTCCAAGATGGCGCCACCTATAAGGACATGATGAAAACGGTCAAAAGCCGCGGCGGCCTGATGGCCCACCTGGGAACCACCGACAGCCGCCAGGTGGAACAGATGATGGCCTCCGGCGACGAGCACGCGAAGCTGGTCTATGACGCGATGATTCTCAATATCGCAAAAAACATCGGCAAGCTGGCTCCCGGCGTCTGCGGGAAGCTGGACGCAATTGTACTGACCGGTGGAATTGCGCATTCCAGCTATGTCACGGACGGGATTTCCCGCTACGTATCCTTCCTGGCTCCGGTGGTGATCTATCCCGGTGAGGATGAGATGAAAGCCCTGGCCCTGGGCGGGCTTCGGGTGCTGCGGGGACAGGAAACCGCCCGGACATTCCATCGCGCGGAGGGCCTGTAATTTGAAACATCAGCGTATATTTTCTGTGCTTGCCGGTGTGCTGGTCATGCTCTTTGCCGGTTTTGTCTATGCCTGGAGCATCCTCTCCGCTCCCATCGCCGCAGAATTTTCAGCCTGGTCTTCTGCACAGCTCTCGCTGGCCTTCACGATCTGTATGGCCTTCTTCTGCCTGGGAGGATTGACCGGCGGAATGATGTTAAATAAGGTTTCCGCAGGTTTTAACATCCGGCTGGCAGCCGTGCTTTTTCTGTGCGGGTTTTTCATCACCTCCCGGTTGCAGAGCCTGCCGGCCCTCTATATTGGCTACGGCGTGCTGTGCGGTACCGCATCCGGCTTCGCCTACAACGCCGTCATGAGCACCGTACCCAAATGGTTTCCGAATCGGCAGGGGCTGATCTCCGGCGTACTGCTGATGGGGTTCGGCGCCAGCAGTCTGATGATCGGCTCGGCCTTTACTGTGCTGACCCCTGCACAGACCGGTGCATGGCGCACTTCCCTGCTGATAATGGGGATTTTGATGGCGGTCATTCTGGGTTTGTGTTCTTTCTTTTTCCACCCAGCGACGGCAGAAGTTTCTGTCAGCAAAGCGTCCGGGGATTTTGACATGGCTTCCGCCCGGATGGTTCGGCATCCCAGCTTCTGGTGCTTCTTTGCCTGGGCCACCCTGCTCAGTGCCGCCGGTCTCGCCGTCATCGGGCAGGCCCGTCCGATTGTTCTGACCGTCCGTCCCGCCTTGTCTGCGGGGGCGGTTTCCCTGGTTGTCGGGATGATCTCGGTTTGCAACGGACTGGGCCGCATTGTGATCGGCGCGCTGTTTGACCGTTTTGGGGCAAGAATCACCATGTCCACGGTAATCAGTCTCTTCCTGATTGGAACCGGTTCCATCGCTTTCTCATCTGTTCTATCATCTTTTCCCCTGCTCATTGCCGGGTATGCCGCGCTGGGTATGGGTTACGGCGGTGACCCAACCACCGGAGCCTCCCTTACCCAGGCATTTTTTGGGTCTAAGCACTACTCGGTCAATTTTTCGCTTGTCAATTTGAATCTCATGATTGCCTCGCTGGGCAGCACAGCCGTCGGCGCCTTATATGATGCCTCCGGTAACTACTCCACCACCTTTGTTTTCCTGTTCGCATGCATTTTGCTGGGAGGGATTGCCATGTTGGGTGTTAGAAAACCGGAGTATTTTTCGTCCCTTGGCCCGGAAGTCTCCGTCTGAACTCTCTGAAACGCAGTACAGCCGCGGCTGTACTCGGGATAGGGGGTTAAAGCTCCGCCTTTGAGAAGGTTCCTTCTTTCTCACCGCATCATCAGCAGAGTGTCAACGGCGGTTTCCAGTCACCCGAACAATCCATGAGCGATACAATAGAACAGCAAGTCAACAGCATGCAGGAAGGGGACTGGGCCATGCCTTTGTATCCATCAGAACTTTCGGTTCTCGCAGAACCTTCCGAAAGTGAATCAGCGACACCCATCTTTCTATCATACAACAGCAGGGACGAGTACATCTCCAAGCTGGAAAGCGCCTTAAAAGATGCGTCCAGAGTCGCCGGATACCAGCTGATGGTTCTTGATGCGCAGAATTATGTAAATCTTCAGCTTGCTCAGGTTGCGGGTGCCAGCAAGCGGAATGAACCGGCTATCCTCATCAATCTTGTCGACCCAAGCACGGCATCCCGTGTGCTTGAGGTTGCAGGAAATATGAAGGTCGTATTTCTCAACCGCGCCCCTTCCGATTTGAGCGTGCTGAATGAAAACGCAATTTATGTCGGCCCTGACGAACGAATGGCTGGGCAGCTGCAAGGCGAATGGCTGGCAGATTACTTCACAAAAAAAAATAAAAACGAGATTAAATACATTCTTCTCAAAGGGCCTGAGAATCTCGCCTCCACTATTCAAAGAACAGAAGCCGTGTTGCAGACACTGTCCGACAGGGGGATTCATGCGGTAGAAGCAACGCCCCCTATCGTGGCGAACTATGACCGCCAGGAAGCGTTTGAAAAACTTCTGCCGGTTCTCAGTCCGGGTTTGAGCTTCGATGCGATTATTTCCAATAACGACGCCATGGCATTGGGTGCAATTGAAGCCCTTGAGTTTTTGGACATTGATCCCAAAAGCACCGTAATCGTGGGAATTGATGCCATCCAGCCGGCCATTCAGGCTCTGCGGGACGGGAATCTTTCAATGACAGCCTTCCAAGACGCAGAGGTACAAAGCAAGACCGCGATCACGGCTCTTTCCAATATGCTTGCCGGGAAACCGTTTTATGAAGGGATCGACTATCCTGTTTCAAAGGAAAATCCGTATATGATTACAATTCCCTTTGAACTGGTTACACCTCACCACATCCCACAAAATCTTTATTTTAATGATAACCATCGCATACCGGGTGTGCCATCAGGTAAAACGCAGGCTGTCATCCCGCGGAAATACGTTTGACATTCTTCGGCAAATCTTTACC
>QKDF01000258.1 GCA_003245395.1 Clostridia bacterium | reverse complement strand
ACCTCATCCCACAGCGTCTCCAGCTGTTCGGCGCAATAGGTTCGGATCTCCGGCAGAGTCGGGCGCTTGTACACCAGCTCTCCGTTCAAAAAGATCGGCACCATCAGCTCCCGGGCGGTGAAGTCCGTGAGCGTCTTGCGCTTCCATGTGGCACGGGGATCGAACAGCTCCAGCGGCTGCGTGTCGTCCACCGTCTCATCGTGCACGCAGATATAGTCCGCTTCCGCCTTGCCCGTTTTTCTGTCGTACAGGCGGTAAACCTTTTTGAAATGCGGGGTTGTGATTTTGTCCACGTTTTCGCTGACCTTGATCTTGGGGATGATATTCCCCGCATCATCCTCTATGGCGGCCAGCTTGTACACGCCGCCGAACACCGGCTCGCTCCGGGCGGTGATCAGCCGCTCACCAACGCCGAAGGCGTCCACCTGCGCCCCCTGGAGCAGCAAATCCTGGATCAGATATTCGTCAAGGGCATTGGACACGGTGATTTTGCACTCGGGCCAGCCCTCCTCGTCCAGCATCCGGCGGGCGTTGCGGGTCAGATAGGCAATGTCGCCGGAGTCCAGGCGGATGCCGCATTTGGTGATACCCAGCGGCCGGAGCACGTTGTTGAACGCGCGTATAGCGTCGGGGACGCCGGATTTCAGGGTGTTGTACGTGTCCACCAGCAGCACGGCGTTGGTGGGATACAGCTCGCAGTAGGCCTTGAAAGCGTCATACTGGCTGTCGAACATCTGAACCCAGGCGTGAGCCATGGTGCCGCCGGCGGGAACGCCGAAAAGCTGATCCGAGATGGTGCAGGCCGTTCCGGCACAGCCCGCAACGAACGCCGACCGGGCGCCGGTGATGGCGGCGTCGGTGCCCTGGGCTCTGCGGGAGCCGAACTCCATGACCGCGCGGCCCCGGGCAGCCCGCACGATACGGCTGGCCTTGGTCGCGATCAGGCTCTGGTGGTTGACGCTCAGCAGCGCGAAGGTCTCGATCAGCTGGGCCTGGATGGCCGGAGCCCGGACGGTAACCAGCGGCTCCCGCGGGAACACGGGCGTACCCTCCGGTACGGCATAGATGTCGCCGGTGAAGTGGAAATTCTGCAGATAGGTCAGAAATTCTTCACTGAAAATTCCTCTGCCCCGCAAATATTCGATATCCGTGGGATCAAAGTGCAGATCCTGAATATAATTGATCAGCTGCTCCAATCCGGCGGCGATGGCAAATCCGCCGTTGTCCGGCACGCTGCGGAAAAATACGTCGAAGTACGTGATCCGGTTCTGATAGCCCACCTTCAGATAACCGTTTCCCATGGTCAGTTCGTAAAAGTCACACAGCATGGTCATGTTCAGTTTGTCCTGGGTATTCATTTCACACCTCAAGCTTCGCCCTCTCCCGTCTAAGAGCAGGGCTGTTTTCTTGATTATAGTCCGATCGACCCGTGAAAGCAACCTTTCGCGTCAAGAAACGTGAAGAATTTGACAATTTTCGGATTGACATTCCCGACCGCCTCGCCTATGATTGAAATCATACAACGCTTGACTCTTGTTCGGAAAGGTCTTTGCTATGAACGTAATTCTGGGAATCGACATCGGCGGCTCCACCACAAAGATTGTGGGTCTGCGGGAGGACGACAGCGTGCTGAGCATGCTCCGGGTGCGGGCGGAGGATCAGGTGACCTCCCTGTTCGGGGCACTGGGCAACTACCTCTCCAGCAACGGCCTGTCCCTGTCGGATATTCAGCGCGTTGTCCTCACCGGCGTAGGCGCATCCTATGTGGAGGGGGACATCTACGGCATCCCCACCTGCCGGGTGGACGAATTTACCGCCAGCGGCACGGGTGCGCTGGCTTTGACGGGGCAGGACTCCGCCGTGGTGGTCACCATGGGTACCGGCACCGCCTTCCTCTGGGCCGAGCAGGGCGGCAAGGTGCGCCACCTTTGCGGCAGCGGCATCGGCGGCGGCACGCTGGGCGGGCTGTGCCACAAGCTGGTGGGCGTGGAGCGGTTCGGCCAGATCAATAAAATGGCCTGCGGCGGCGATCTGGGGCATGTGGATCTGAGCATCGCGGACATCTCCAATAACGCGGCCCATACGCTTCAGCCGGACATGACCGCCTCCAACTTCGGCAATCTGGCCGAGGACGCCACCCCGGCCGATCTGGCTGCCGGCGTGGAGAATCTGGTGCTTCAGGCCATCGGCACCATGACGGTGCTGGCCTGCCAGTGCTGCGACAGCAAAACCGTGATCCTCACCGGCTCGGTGACGACGCTGACCCATGTGAAGCACACGTTTGAAGTCTTTGAACGGCTTTACGGCAACCATTACATCATCCCCGAAAATGCCACCTTCGCCACCGCCATCGGCGCGGCGCTGAGCAGTCTGCACGAGGAAAAGCCTTAAAATCATTCAATGAAGAACGCCGCCGGAACACTCCGGCGGCGTTCGTTTTCTATTGTGCGCGGAACGGGTTTACTTGATCCCTCTGGCCTCCACGTAATAGCGCTTATCCTGCGCGTGACCCATGGAGAAGGTCTTGCGGGGCAGCACACCGTCAGCCATAACGGTCTTGAACAGCTGCTCCTTGCCCATGGCGGGCAGCTTGAAGCCGATGTTGCCCGGCTTGGCGCCCAGCTCGTCGGTGACCTCGTCGCCGTGGATATAGTCCACCTCGCCGCCGTTTTCCCGCAGGTACGCATCGATGAAAGCCTGCAGCGTGCCTACCGCCAGCTGTACGGCGGGGTTGGGTACGGTGACAAAGCCCGTGCCGCCGGCGTGGGTATAGGCGATGGTGTGACCCTCGCCCTCGCCCTCATGGGCGCCGGGATAGAAGGCCAGGAAAGCCTGGAGCATCTTCTCCGGCTCCACGCCGAACACCACCCGATGGATGGGCTCGAACTGCAGGGCGTCGTCGTGGTTGTTCACCACCTCCACCAGAGCGTACCGGGCGGGCAGGGCGGCCCACTCGCTCTCGGGGGTGACTTTTTTCAGGTTTTCATAGCAGGTCTTGGCCGTGGCCAGGGAGTGGTTGCCGTCGCCCACGGCGAACAGCAGCGGAGCGGCGGACTTCATGCCGTATTTGCGCTCCATCTGCTCCGGGGCAGTCAGCCCCTCCAGGGCGTCCGCCACGGCGTCTGTCTGGGCGTCGGACAGCTTCCAGCCCTTCAGGTGTCCGCCGCCGGCCTGCAGGTCGAAGTCATAGAGCGGCTCCATGCCGTCCGTGCCGGCGGTGAGAGGCTCAATCACCGTTGCGTCCGGATCGTCGATGAGCAGCATGACGTGAGGCAGCTCGATGGGGGCGTCCTGACGCACCTTTACCCGGGGCGGGATGCGGGAGAGCACCGTGCCCTCGGTGGCGCGGATCAGCGCGCCGCTGCCGGGGGTATAGTCGTACTGGTCCAGATCCACCATGCCGATCAGGCCGTGGCGCACCTTGCCGTCGGACTGGGTGCGCTCGATGTAAATCAGGGAAGCAGGCAGCGTTTTGAACACGCCGCCATCCACGTACTCCTTCATTTTGGCGTTGATCCCGGCGATGTGATTGTCCACGTTCGGGTCATTGAGCTGTGCCTCGGGCAGGATCAGCCGCAGGGTGGACGGAGCGTCGCCCACGGTCTTTTCCACGCCCTCCCAGTACTCCGGCTGAGAGGTGAACTGGTCGCAGGCTACCACGGCCCAGCGGGTCATGTCGGCGTCTTTGGGCAGCAGAATATCTGCGGGATAGAAGCCCAGGCGGTTGAATTTCTCACTCATGTCGGTTTCTCCTTTTCACAATTCGATCTTCTCCGTTACAGTGCGCGCTGTTCAAACAGATAGCTCAGCAGGTCGCAGCCCGCTTCCACACCGGGGCCGGCCTCGCCTGTGGGCTCGTCGTACACGCCGCCCGTGCCGGAATCCTGCCGACTGTCAAACAGCAGGAAGGGCACGTTGCTGCCGTCATGTCCGCGGGTGGACGTGAGCGTCTTGTGATCCGACAGCAGCAAAACGCGGTACGCCGTCCCATCGGCATCCAGCTTTTCCAAAAGGGGCTTGAGGATGCGGGAATCCAGCCATTCGATGGACTGGATCTTCCCCTCCAGATCCCCGTTGTGGGTGCACTCGTCCGGGGCTTCCAGATGCAGGCATACAAAGTCGTCGGTCTTCATCCGGTCATAGGCCGCCTGCATCTTCCCCTCGTAATTGGTGTCGATCTCGCCGGTGGCGCCCTCCACCTCGATCATCTCCAGACCCCGCAGCACGCCGATGCCGTGGCACAGGGGAACGGCGGAGATCACCGAACCGCCGTGGCCGTACTGCCCCTGGAACGAGGGCAGCGTCACCGCGGTGCCCTGGGCCCAGAACCAGATGCCGTTGGCGGGCATCTTCCCGGCCGCCCGGCGGGCCTCGTTAAAGGGATGGTTGTCAAGGATTTTATGGGCCAGGCGCATGAGCTTATCCAGCGTCTTCGCGGTTTCGCAGCCGGAGGGCAGCAGCGGGCCGATGGGCTCGCCCAGATGATCGTGGGGCGGGATGGCCCGCAGCCCGTCCACCTTTGCGCCGTGCTGTACGGCGATCTGGCGGAAGGCCGGGAAGCGGTGAATCTCCATCTCCGCCTCATCTTCCAGCTTGTGGAAGATGGTGTCACTCTCCAGAATCTCCACCACCTCCATGGCGGAGGCGCCGTCGATGCTGCCGGCGCTGTGGGAGAGGATCTTCTTCTGTTCATAGGGCTTATCGGCGTCCTCCAGCGTGACGATGTTGCATCGGTAGGCCACGTCGCCGGGGCGCAGCGTGATGCCGCTGGCGGCGGCCTCCATGGGAGAGCGGCCGGTGAAATACGTCAGCGGGTCGCAGCCGAAGATGGACAGGATTGCCGTCTCGCTGCCGGCGGGCAGCGGCTTGGGGCAGTTGCATACATGGCCCACGGTCCCCCGTGCCGCCAAACGGTCAATTGTGGGAATTTCAGCCGCCTGCAGCGGCGTTTTTCCGTCAAGAGACGGCACCGGGTTGTCCGCCATGCCGTCGCCAATTACCAGAAGATATTTCATTATGAATCCCGCCTTCCTGTGGATTTATCGCGCAATTTTTCAAATATTCATTCCCAGATAGTATACTATATCCGGCGGCAATTTTGCAACGGATCGGCCAAATTTTTCTGCCCGCGCATAAATTCGCATCGTTTGGAAAACCTACCTTCAAATCCCAAATCAAACCGGATTTTAGGAGGTTTATATGGTCGTTGACAAGACAGCTCTGGTTCTCGCCATCATCGGCGCACTGAACTGGGGCGGAATCGGATTGTTCGGCTTCGACACCGTGGCCTTCCTGTGCGGCGGTCAGATGGCGGTCCTCTCCCGTATCATCTACGCACTGGTTGGCTTGGCGGGCCTGTGGTGTATCACCCTGCTGTTCCACCGCGAGGAGGAAACCGGACACGCCCCTCACATCGCCTGAACGGCGCAAGTCGAAACGCCCGGAATTCCCGGGCGTTTCGGCTCTTT
>QKDF01000145.1 GCA_003245395.1 Clostridia bacterium | reverse complement strand
ATGTGGCTCTGAACGTGGCAAAAAGCGCGGAAAAGACCGTGGCGGTCTTTTCGCTGGAAATGTCCAAGGAGCAGCTGACTATGCGCCTTTTGTCCACCGAAGCGCTGGTGGAGAATAACCGGCTCAAGACCGGCTCCCTGCGGGAGACGGACTGGGCGAAAATCGCCGATGCCGCCACTGTTTTAAACCGGGTGGATATCCGCATGGACGACAACCCGATGCTCAGTGTGGCGGACATGAACGCCAAGTGCCGCCGCCTGGACAACCTGGGGCTGGTGGTCATTGACTATCTGCAATTGATGACTTCCGCGGGCGGTAAGAGCGGCGGTGGGGAAAACCGCCAGCAGGTGGTGTCCGATATTTCCCGTACTTTGAAGATCATGGCTAAGGAGCTGGATGTGCCGGTGCTGTGCCTGAGCCAGCTGTCCCGCGCCAACGAAAAGCGGGACGATAAGCGGCCGATGCTCTCCGACCTGCGAGAATCCGGCGCCATCGAGCAGGACGCGGATATCGTTCTGTTTTTGTACCGGGACGACTATTATAATGAGGATTCGGAAAAACATAATATTGCCGAATGCATCGTGGCCAAAAACCGCCACGGCGAGACCGGCAAGGTGGAGCTGCGCTGGTTGCCGGAGTACACCAGCTTCGGCACGTTGGAGAACCGGTACGATGAAGAAGGATGAACTGCCTCTGGCGCGGGATTTCCTGAGTCGGCACGCGGCAGAAAGCGAAAGGCTGCTCTGTGCGGTTTCCGGCGGGCTGGACTCCATGTGCCTGCTGCATCTGACCTGCGCGTGGGCCGCGCCTCGCGGCATCCCGGTCGCTGCGGCACATTTCAATCATCATATCCGCGGGGAGACTGCCGACCGGGACGAGGCGTTTGTATCCGGTTACTGCCGGGAGCGCGGAATCCCGTTTTATTCCGGCAGCGGTGATACCCGCCTGCTGGCACGGGAGAAGCATCTGAGCCTGGAGGAAGCCGCCCGGATTCTACGCTATGCATTTTTGGAGAAAACAGCCGATGAGGGCGGTTTTGCCCACATCCTGACCGCCCACCATGCCGACGACAACGCCGAGACCGTTCTGCTGAACCTGTGCCGGGGCACCGGTGCGGCGGGTCTGGGAATTCCGCCGGTGCGTGGGAAAATCTGCCGCCCGTTTTTGGAAATTTCCCGGGCGGAGCTGACAGAATATGCCGCCGCCCACGACATCCCCCATGTGGAGGATGAGACCAATGTGGACGACGACGCGGCGCGCAACCTGCTGCGCCACCATGTACTGCCTGTGCTGCGGGAGGTCAATCCCCGGGCTGCCGAGCATATGGCCCGCACGGCCCGGTTCCTGTTGGAGGACGGTGCTGCGCTGGATGCTTGGGCTGCGAAGATAACCTGCCGGGCAAGCACAGGGCCGGACGGTATTTGGATCGAAGCGTCCGGACTGTCCGATGTCCCCGCGTCTGTCCGGAGCCGTGCGATTCTGACTCTGTGCGAGCAGGCCGGCGGACGAAGAAAAGATCTGACGGCCGCGCACGTATCTGCAGTTTCGGATTTGCTGGATGGTCCCGCGGAGAGAATCGTCTCTTTGCCGGAAAGGCTGCGGGCGGTCCGGGAAAAGAACGACCTGCACATCTATAAAACAGAGGAACCGACAGCGTTTGTCCCAATTACCCTGGGTGAAGCGGTGACTTTCGGCAGCTGGACGGTATCGCTGACCGCTCGCCCGCCGACAGAAGGCATCAGATTCGCCCTCGATCTTGCGGAGCTGACCGCCTCACTGTGCATTACGCAATGGCGCTCGGATGACCGCATGTTGCTGCCTGGCAGCCGGGGTGAGCGGACGCTCAAGCGTCTGTGCGCAGACGCAGGGGTGCCACCCGCGCAGAGGGATGCCTTGCCGGTTCTGCGGGTGGGCGGGCAGGCTGCTGCGGTCCCTTATGTGGGTGCGGATCTGCGCCTGACGCCGAGTCCCGGCAGAGATATGGTATATGCTGTTTTTATTCAACATACAGAGGAGAGCAAATATGAAAAGTGAAATGCACAACGATATCCTGAAAATTCTGGTTACGGAAGAGGAAATTCAGGCCCGTATTTCCGAAATGGGGGCTGAACTCTATGAGAAGTTTCAGGGAAAGAATCCTTTGTTTCTGGGGGTGCTGAAGGGCAGCTTTGTCTTTATGTCGGATCTGGTGCGGGCCTGTCAGGTCAAGAGCGACGTGGAATTCATCGCCGTCAGCTCCTATGAAAACGCCATGGCATCCTCGGGGCGCGTTAAAATCACCCACGATATCCAGCAGGACATCACCGGCCGGCATCTGATCGTGGTGGAGGATATCCTGGATTCCGGCAATACGCTGGCGTTCCTGAAGGAGTATTTCAAGACCAAAGGTGCCGCGTCCATCACCATCGTCACGCTGCTGGATAAACCCTCTCGACGCACCAAGGCCATCACACCCGACCTGGCGGGCTTTACCGTACCCGACGAATTCGTGGTGGGCTATGGCCTGGATTACTGCCAGCAGTACCGCAATGTTCCCTATATTGGCGTGCTGAAGCCGGAGGTATACTCCCACTAAGCCGCAAAGGAGTTGAAACCAACTTTGAAAAGAGCCAAAACCAGCAATACTCTGAGCTTCATCTTTCTCGCACTCATCATCGCCATGTGTGCCTCTTATCTGTGGCAGAGCAGCACCCAGACGGCCAAAATGGAATACTCGCAGGTGCGTCAGCTGTTTGTGCAGGAAAAGGTGGAGAGCTTTGAGATCAGCAACAACACCCTGACCATGAATCTGCGGGAGAAAGTCAACGGCAGCAAGACCGTGGTTTTTGAACTATATGATTTTGATCTGTTTTACGATGATCTCAACCCCTTGGTCGTGCAGCAGTACAACGACGGAATTATCGAATCTTACAATTACTACGCCGACCATTCCACCAACTGGCTGGCGCTGCTGCTGCCCTATGTGCTGGTGGCGGTGGTGCTGGGCGGAATCTGGTACTTTATGTTGGCACGGTCCGGCGGTATGGGCGGCGGCGCGGATCGGATGAGCCGCTTCGGCGAAGCCCGGGCCAGAACCCTGTCGGAGAAGGACAAGAAGATCAGCTTTCGGGATGTGGCCGGTGCGGATGAGGAGAAAGAGGAACTCCAGGAAATTGTGGAGTTCCTGAAAAATCCGCAGAAATATATCGCGCTGGGCGCCCGCATCCCCAAGGGTGTGCTGCTGGTGGGCCCTCCGGGGACCGGCAAAACGCTGCTGGCCAAAGCTGTGGCCGGGGAAGCCGATGTGGGCTTTTTATCCATTTCCGGCTCGGATTTCGTGGAGCTCTATGTGGGCGTGGGTGCATCCCGCGTCCGGGATTTGTTTAAAGAGGCGGTGAAGACCGCCCCCTGCATCGTATTCATCGACGAGATTGACGCCGTGGGCCGTCAGCGCGGTACGGGTCTTGGCGGCGGACACGACGAGCGGGAGCAGACGCTCAACCAGCTGCTGGTGGAGATGGACGGTTTTTCCGCCAACGAAGGCGTGGTGGTTCTGGCCGCCACAAACCGGGTGGATGTTTTGGACCCTGCGCTGCTGCGGCCGGGCCGGTTTGACCGGCAGGTCTTTGTGGGTCTGCCGGATATCCGGGGCCGTGAAGAGATTTTAAAAGTCCATGTCCGCAACAAACCCCTGGCCGACGATGTGGACCTGAGCTTGGTGGCCCGTGGGACACCTGGGTTTACCGGCGCCGACCTGGAAAATCTGGTGAATGAGGGCGCGCTGCTGGCTGCCCGCCGAAATGACAAGTTCATTACCATGGCCGACCTGAAAGAAGCAGAGATCAAGGTCATCGCCGGCCCGGAGAAAAAGAGCCGTGTCATCCCCCAGCATGAGCGGGAATTGACCGCCTATCACGAGGCGGGCCACGCCGTGGTGATGCACGCTCTGCCCAACCACGATCCGGTGAACCAGATCACCATTGTTCCCCGCGGGCAGGCTGGCGGTATGACCATCTCTTTGCCGGCGGAGGATCGCTCGTATATGTCCAAGCGGTATCTGGAAGAGCAGATTGTGGCGCTGCTGGGCGGCCGGGCGGCCGAAAAGCTGGTGCTGGGCGACATCTCCACCGGAGCCTCCAACGACATCCAGCGTGCCACTCGGATTGCCCATAAGATGGTGGCGTCTTACGGCATGAGTGATAAATTGGGCACGGTGTCTTTTGAATCCGGTCATGATGAAGTATTCATCGGCCGTACCATGAGCCAGGGTCGCAGCTACTCCGAAGAAGTGGCGGCCCAGATCGATGAAGAGGTCAAAGCCATTATCGCCGGTGCGTATGTAAGATGCGAGGGCATCCTTCAGACCTATCGTTCCCAGCTGGAGACAGTGGCGCACTACCTGCTGGATCATGAGACTATGGAGCGGGACGTGTTTTTGTCCGTGTTCGCGGAGACAATTCCATCCGCAAACGCCTGAGAAAAGGCTGAATTTTGTCTGAAACGATAGCCTAAAACTGGAAGATCAATAATATTTTCCGATGCTTTCGGCAAAATCACCAAAATACCTGTCCTCCGTGCAGAGACAGTAAACGAGCGAATTTGGAACAAATACAATGGCTGTTCGCGTATCGAGGACAATTTACCGGAAAAATGAAGGGAAATTTAGCGCTCTTTTGCGTTTTCGAACTATCTTCCCATGGATAATTCTACTTGAAAAGAGCTGAAAAATCTCGTAGAATTTTCATCACGAAGGGCGGAAATCCGCCCATTCGAAAACAGGAGGATGAAAAGAATGAAGAAGTTTTTTGCTCTGGCTCTGGCGTTGGCGATGTCTTTTTCCCTGGCTGCCTGCGGAGAAGAGAGCAGCGGCGCTGCCTCCGGCAGCGCGGCAAAGTCCGGCTCTGACAATCCCGTACTGAAGATCGGCGTGTTCGAGCCCGCTTCCGGCGACAACGGCGCCGGCGGCAAACAGGAGGTCTTGGGAATTCAGTACGCCAACAGCGTGACCCCCACCGTACAGATCGGCGACAAGACCTATGACATTCAACTGGAGATCGTGGATAACCAGTCCACCACCGACAAGGCCATCACTGCGGCACAGTCTCTGGTAAACGCGAATGTGTCCGTGGTGCTGGGTTCCTATGGTTCCGGCGTGTCCATCGCTGCGGCTCCCACGTTCGAGCAGGCCAAGATTCCTGCCATCGGCTGCTCCTGCACCAACCCCGCTGTCACGCAGAATAACCCCTATTATTTCCGCGTGTGCTTCCTGGATCCGTTCCAGGGCAGCGTTATGGCCAACTTCGTCACCGATCAGTTCCACGCCAAGAAGGCCTATGTCCTGACCATGCTGGGTGAGGACTACGGCACCGGCCTGGGCAAATACTTCACTGATGCGTTCACGAAGCTGGGCGGCGAAGTGAAGTCCGAGAACTTCCCCGAGGGCACCTCTGCCTACTCCGCGTACATCCAGCACGCCATTGCCTACAGCGCCGACGT
>QKDF01000302.1 GCA_003245395.1 Clostridia bacterium | reverse complement strand
CCGCACGGTAAATTGCCTGGAAAAAGTCGTAGTCGCACACCAAGGCGCCGCCTGGGCCGGAGTCTTCCTGAAGGTGTTCCCGAACTGAGCCCAGATCCATGACCGTGTCATTGACGATCCGACTGGCCTCACGCCAGAGTGCTTTGCTTTCATCGGAAGGCATGATGCCGAAATTAGAAAAAAGCAGATCGCTCATTGTCTCATAGGTGCTGATGACGCCCCGTTGATCACCCAGATCCAACTGTGCCTGCATCAGAAAACGGTACAGGTCTTCGTCATAGGGTTCCAATCGAATTGCACGGTGGCTCAGAGCGATGGCTTCCTTTAGCCGCTTTGTCTCCAAAAGCATGGGAAGCACATTCCGGACTGTCTGCAGAAAAAGATTGTGAAAATAGGCGTTGAGAGGAACAACCCAGGGCTCTGAAGACAGCTTGGACAGAAAATCACCCTGATACAGTTCCAGGGCACTTAAATAAGCGTCCAGCTTTCGCTGTGGACTGTGCTGTGCGGATGCTGTTTTGCACAGGTCTTCAAAGTCCTCTACGTCCAGTGTAAAAGGAATTTCAGTATTCCAGCAGTAATTCCCATTTCGCCGTACAATTAGTGTGCGGCCCATATTGTCACCCAGACCATCCAGCATAGAACGGACTCGATGAAAAATTGTTTTTAGGGCATTGACCGGATTGGAACTTCCTTCCTCCTCATCCCAGAGCAGACTGAACAGTTCGTCTTGCGAGATAGAATGTCTTCGGCAATAGATCATGTATGCCAACAGCAGCCAAACCTTGCGGGATCGGTTATCGCTGTCCGCGATACTGTAGCTTCCGCAGACAAGTGAAAACTCACCTAGCATATGAACCTGTACTGTGGCAGTTTCCACTGGTATACCACCTCCGGAAATAGTAAACAGCTCGGACTGAGGCAGAGCTGCTGAGAAATACAGATAAAGCGTCAAAATGCCTGATATCAAGCTAAATATAACACAGCTGGAAAATAGATGCAACGCAAAACTTGTAACAAAATCGCAGAACTTGCGGTATTTTCTCGAAGCCGTTACGGAAAAAGTAAAAAAATGAAAAATATTTTGAAAATGTAATTCCATTTTAGGATTTGTCCTGCTATAATGGAAAAAAGAAGAAATGGGAGCGCGACGGACTTGGTGAGAAATTTTTGAAAGCTCGAGACCGCTGTCGGTTAATTTTCCGGTATGGCGAATCCTTGTTCAGGCACTCTTGCACGATATAGACAGAAAGAGATGATTTGAATATGAAAAGAATGCTCTGCCGGTTGGCTGCGGCGGCAATGACGCTGGTAATGCTGTCGGGATGTGCGTCCGGGGAAGTCGCAGAAACCCAGTCTGCATCGCAAAGCAGTGCAGTGGAGGACGCGGTTGTGCTCGCTCAAAGTGATGCGATGGCGCAGGAGGATATTCAGGAGGAAGCGGTGGCGCTGGGAGATTCTCCCTCTGCTGTGCCCCTGAATCTGACGCCGAAGGCGACCGGAACTGTTGTAAAGAAAAACAGCAAGGCAGTAGTCGATTATTCCAATGTTGCAGATGGTTATGTGATGGTGCAGTATACCGCCTCCACAAGCAAGAAACTCAAGGCACGGGTGAAGGGTCCCAGCGGTGTAATCTACACCTATAACCTTACTGCAGGAGAATGGGCCGTGTTTTCCCTCTCTGACGGCAGCGGAAGTTATCAGGTGACGGTGTATGAAAATATTTCGGGTACGAAGTATGCCACGGTGCTTTCCGCAGATTTTACCGCCACACTGGAAAATGAGTTTTTGCCGTTCCTGCTGCCCAATCAGTATGTAGACTACACTGACGCGCCCAATACGCTGAAAAAGGCTCAGGAGCTGACGAAAGGCATTACCGATCCTCTGGAAAAGGTGAAGGCTGTCTATACCTTTGTGGTGAAGAATCTGACGTATGACAAGGCCAAAGCGTCCACGGTTACAAGCGGATACCTGCCCGTGCTGGATACGGTTCTGGCGGAAAAGAAGGGAATTTGCTTTGACTATGCTGCTTTGATGGCGGGGATGCTCCGCAGCCAGGATGTCCCATGTAAGCTGGTAGTAGGGTACTCTGGAACGGTTTATCACGCTTGGATCAATGTCTATTCCGAAAAATCCGGCTGGATTAATGGCGTGATCTTTTTTGACGGAACCACCTGGAAGCTGATGGACCCCACGTTTGCATCCACGGGGAAGCAGAGCGCATCTATCATGAAGTATATTGGCGACGGCAGTAATTACAGCGCGAAGTACATTTATTAAATATCCTTTACTATTGTCGAAAAAAACGATAAAATAGGCTTGCAGTTTTCTGCGAGCCTATTTTACTTTATTTCTTTATTTTGGGACGGAGGAATTTTTTTGAAGAATCCACATTTATCCAATGACCAGATCTCCAGGCTGTGTCTGGAGCTTTCTTTGCTGCTTCATGCCGGGATCAGTGTGGATGACGGGCTGCACCTGCTGATGGAGGATGGCCAGCGCGGCGGCGATGAAGCGGTGCTGGAACATCTGTCACGTCAGATGGACAACGGAATTCAGTTTAATAAGGCAATGGAATCCTCCGGAGCTTTTCCGGCTTATGTCACGGGCTTGACAGAGGTGGGGATTCAGACCGGAAGACTGGAAAAGGCGCTTGCGTCTTTAGCTGGATACTACGATGCCCGCGGGCGCCTGGACACCAGAATTCGTAATGCACTCTTGTATCCGGCGCTGCTGCTGCTTTTGATGCTGGTGGTGGTTGTGGTGCTGCTGACGGAAGTCATGCCGGTTTTTGACAGGGTGTTTCGTTCGCTGGGCGGGTCCATGACCGGCGTGGCGGGCGGTTTGCTGCGTTTGGGTGAGTGGCTGAGTGCCGTGCTTCCGGCTTTGTGTGTTTTGCTGGCAGTTGCAGGTTTATTCCTGATGGCATTTGCAGCATCCGGGCGGGTGCAGAGGTCTGTAACAGGCTGGTGGAACCGGCACCATGGAGACCGTGGAGTATCCCGCAAGCTGGTGAATGCACGATTTGCACAGGCTTTAACCATGGGACTGCAGTCTGGACTGCAAGTGGAGGAGGCTCTGAGCCTGGCTGGATCGCTGCTCGCGGAGATCCCTTCTGCCCAGAGACGTTGTGCCGACTGCCTGAACCGGATGGAGAACGGGACGGGGCTGGCCGACGCGCTGCGGGAGTCCGAGATGTTTCCTGCGGCCTATTGCCGGATGCTGGCATTAGGAGTACGCAGCGGCTCGGCAGATACCGTGATGGAAGAAATCGCTCGCCGTCTGTCCGACGAGGGTGAGGAGCAGCTGTCCAGCACCGTGAGCCGTGTGGAGCCGACGCTGACAATTGCAGGATCTTTGCTGGTGGGCGTAATCCTGCTGTCTGTCATGCTGCCTCTATTGAACATTTTGACAGCTATTGGGTGAAGATATGGGACGAACGAGATGGCTTAGTGCGCCGATGAGCGTACTGGCAACGGCGTTGACGGCAGGGATGGCGATCTGGCTGCTGGCGGCGGCTGTGTCGAATTTGGACGCCCGGCAGCTCCAAGAGGGTCAGAATACGCTGGAAGAAGCAATCCGGCGTGCGGCGGTGACCTGCTATGCCAGCGAGGGAATTTACCCGCCAACTTTGGAGTATCTGGAAAAATATTATGGACTTCAGGTGGATACGCAGCGGTATACGGTCTACTATGAGATTTTTGCGGACAATCTAATGCCGGATATCACGGTGCTGAACAATCAGAACGGAGGGCGTTCATGAACCGGAAAATGCAGATGCACAATATCGGCGGGTTATTTGCGCTATTGACCTTTGGCGTCTTTGCCGTATGTGTCCTGCTGGTGCTGATGGCCGGTGCACAGAGCTACCGCGATTTGACGAACCGGGATGAGGACAGCTGGAACGACCGTACCTGTATGCAGTACATTGCCGCCAGAGTGCGGCACGCCGATGCGGCGGGGAGTGTGTTTGTGGGCAGCTTTGACGGAACACCCGGAGAAAACGGAGATACCCTGTTTTTAAAAGAGACAATCAATGGAACCAATTACTGCACCCGGATCTATTGCTATGATGGGCAGCTGCGGGAATTGTTTACCGCCGAGAAAGACGACTTTTCCCCGGAAGACGGTACGGCGGTGCTGGAGGCGGATCAGATGAGCTTTGCGCTTGGTAACGGACTGCTGACCGTCAGTGCTGTGGATGCGGCAGGAAAATCAAACGCTATCGTCCTGTCGCTGCGTACGGGAGAGAAGGTGCCGGCATGAAGAGCAAGGCGCCTTTAGCACTGATGGAACAGATTGTGATGGTACTGGTGTTCGCTCTTGCTGCGGCCTTATGCATTCAGACGTTTGCCCTCTCCGACAAAATTTCCCGTGCAAGTGCAGAGCAGGATCAGGCATTGGTACTGGCGCAGAGCGCGGCGGAGATCTGCAAAAACAGCCGCTTTGATCCGGAGGAATTGGTCAGTCGTCTGGGGGGACAGGTCTCGCAGGGACTCTTTTATGTGGACTACGGTGCCGACTGGACGAAGTTGATGGCAAGCAGTGCCTACTCCTATCGTTTATGCGTACAGGGTGTGGCGTCGGATACGCCCGGCCTGAAACAGGCCGAGGTTTGGGTCGAAGCGAAAAATGGTATGCCGGATCAACCGCTTGCCCGGCTGACGGTGGCATGGCAGGAGGTGGACGAACATGCGTGAAAGGCACATGTTTCTGCCTCCGGTGATGGGCGGCAGTTCAATTCTTGTCATGTTCGCAGTTCTATGCCTGACCATGTTTGCTCTTCTGGGGCTTGCAACGGCACAGACAAGCGCCAGACTTTCTCAGGCATCCGCCGATGGCGTGAATGCCTATTACACGGCGGATACGCAGGCTGAGGAAATCCTGGCCCGCCTCCGGGCGGGGGAAATCCCCGATGGGGTAACAGTACAGGCCGATCACTATACTTATACCTACCCCGTCTCCGACACCCAGGCCCTTGAGGTAGAGGTGCAGCTCACTGGGGTGAATGATTACACCATCCTGCGCTGGCAGGTTGTTTCCACGGCGGATTGGACGCCGGATAATTCTATTCCTGTCTGGGATGGAGAGGAGGGGGAACTATGGAACTGACAGACTATTTGAAACAGGCTGTGGCAGAGGGAGCATCCGACCTGTTCATCGTGGCCGGAGCTCCGGTCAGTGAAAAGCTGGACGGACACTTGAAGGCCCTGAGCGGAGAACGGGTATTTCCCGAGGTGACCGAAGCGCTGATTCGGGATGCCTATCGGCTGGCTGATCGAGATATCACCGGATATCTCACTTCAGGAGACGACGATTTCTCCTTTACGCAGACAGGACTGGCCCGATTCCGGGTAAATACCTACCGGCAGCGTGGCTCTCTGGCTGCCGTAATCCGGGTGGTGTCATTTGATATTCCGGATTATCGTGAACTGGGAATTCCGGAGTCTGTGATGGAACTGTCCGAGGAAGCCCATGGATTGGTGATTGTCTCCG
>QKDF01000210.1 GCA_003245395.1 Clostridia bacterium | reverse complement strand
GGACCGGCTTTGCAGGGAGCGGAACCTGACCCCCACCGCGCTGTACGAGCGGCTGGGAGCGCTGGGGCCAGACACGATTGCCTCCCAGTGTGTGAAGATGACGGCAGAGGAATTGGAGCTGCTGCGCACAACCGGAACCCGGACGGTACATATGCCCGTGAGCAACTGCGAGGTGGGCGGGGGAATCGCCCCTGTGCCTGCGATGCTCCGTGCCGGGATGGAGGTCGGTCTGGGGACGGACGGCTACATCAACGACTTTTTCGCCGTGATGCGGGAGGCGTTCCTCATCCACAAGGCCAGCGAAGAATCGACAGAGGTCATGCCGGCCCGGGATGTATTTCGGATGGCTACCGAATTTGGCGCCAAAGCAATGGGCCTGCATGACTGCGGGCGGTTACTGCCGGGATATCAGGCGGACTTTGCTGTATGCGGGGATGCGTTTCCCACACCGCTGACGACGGAAAATCTGATGGAGCAGATGGTGGTTCACGGAAAGAGCGGATACGTGACGGATGTATCCGTGGCAGGCAGGCTGCTGTTGGCAGACGGAAAACTGACCGGCCTGGACGAGACGGAAATACATACTCGCATGCGGGAATGCGCCCGCAATTTCTGGCGGGATGTCCGGTGACGGAGCCCCGCGTATGGGAATGAAAGGAGATTCGGGATATGGAGACAACCCTGCTGGGAAGGCGGCTTCCCTCGCCGATTGTGATTGGTTCCGGCCCGCTGAGCTACAGTGCGGAGGGGATGATCCGTCTGCATCAGGCTGGTGCGGGAGCGGTAGTTACCAAGACGATCAACCAAACGGCTGCCGATAATCCCTGGCGGCATATGGTGCAGTGCGACCGGGACACGCTGATCAACTGTGAAAAGTGGTCGGATTACAGCATGGAGCAATGGCTGGAAACCGAGATTCCCAGGGCGGTAGCCGCAGGCGTGAACTGCATTGCCAGTGTGGGCCATACGGCAGAAGATTCCCGGCTGTGCGTGGAGCGGCTGGAGGCAGCGGGTTGTATGGCGATCGAGCTGGTGTCCTATCGGGATGAAACCGTGCTTCCTATGCTGGAGGACACAAAAAAGCGGGTGAGAATTCCGGTGATTGTGAAGCTCTCGCCCAACTCTCCGGATCTGATTGCTCACGCCCGGCGCTGTGCGGACGCAGGTGCGGACGCGTTCACCGCGTGCGACTCCATGGGGCCGGTGCTGAAAATCGACATCGAAACCGGCCGTCCTGTGCTGGGCGGCAAGGACGGCTATGGCTGGCTCTCCGGGGCCATGATTCGTCCGTTCATTTTGCAGCGGATCTGTGAGCTGCGCAAGGTGACCAATCTGCCCATCATCGGACTGGGCGGCGTGGCGAAATGGCAGGACGCGGTGGAGATGATGATGGCCGGGGCCAACTGCGTGGGCGTATGCAGTGCGGTGATTTTAAAGGGTCTGCCCTTCGTCGGCCAGCTGAACCGGCAGCTAGATGACTATCTGTCCGGGCACGGATATGGCAGTCTGGAGGAAATCAGCGGAATTGTACAGCAGCATCTTCCTCTGGAGGATCAGAAAGCGCCGTACCGCATGAAGTGGGACGAGACGCGGTGCAGCCGCTGCGGAAAGTGCATCCGGGTGTGTCCCTATACCGCCCGGAAATGGAATGAGGAACAAAACATGCGGGTGGACGAGGACGCGTGCCGCAAATGCGGGCTGTGCGTGTCGGTCTGCGATTGCCTGACGATTCAGGAATAAGCGGGAGGTAGCGATATGCTGACAGAGGAAAAACAGCGGGATGTGCTGGAGCTTTGCGGACGGCTGATCCAGGCGGAGAGTTACTCGGGCAACGAGAAGGCGGTGGGCGGCATTCTGGCGGACTATTTCAGAGCCCACGGGTTTGACGAGGTGACGGTGGACGGCTACGGGAACGTGATCGGATGTATCCGGGGTTCCCGACCCGGGCCGCGAGTGCTCTTTGACGGGCACATGGATACCGTGCCGGTGACCGAGCCGGAAAAATGGACAGACCCTCCGTTCGGGGCGGTGATTCGGGACGGCAGGATGTATGGCCGGGGTACCAGCGATATGAAGGGCGCTCTGGGCGCCATGGCCTGCGCGGCGGCGGAGTTTGCTAAGTCCACGGGGAAAGATTTCGCGGGCGAGGTTTATGTTGCGGGCGTCGTCCATGAAGAGTGCTTTGAAGGCGTGGCCGCCCGCAGCATCAGTGCGCAGGTCAAGCCGGACTATGTGGTGATCGGCGAAGCGTCCGAGCTGAACCTGAAAATCGGACAGCGGGGCCGGGCTGAAATCGTGGTGGAGACGTTTGGAAAAGCGGCCCACTCGGCAAATCCGGAAAAGGGTGTCAATGCCGTGTATCAAATGGCGAAGGTGATTGAGGCCATCCGGGAACTCCCGCCAACGGAGCACCCCGTTCTGGGGAAAGGCATTCTGGAGCTGACGGACATCAAATCCAACCCCTATCCCGGCGCATCCGTGGTGCCGGAATACTGCCGGGTCACCTATGACCGCAGACTCCTGGTGGGGGAGACAGAAGAAAGCGTACTGAAACCACTGCAGAAGCTGCTGAACCGGCTTTCGGAGGAAATTCCGGAACTGCGGGCAAAAGTTTCCTTTGCCGTGGGTGAGGAGACTTGCTACACTGGTGAGAAGATCACTGGGGAACGGTTTTTCCCCGGCTGGCTTTTCGATCGGGAGGAGCCTTTTGTACAGAAAATTTATCAGGAATTGACGCAGCACGGATACACACCCGAAATCACTCAGTACAATTTCTGTACCAACGGCAGCCATTATGCCGGAGAAGCGGGAATTCGGACCATCGGTCTGGGGCCATCCCGGGAGAATCTGGCCCATACGCAAAATGAATATGTGGAAGTGGAGCAGCTGATCGGCGCGGCGGATTGCTATGGGCATGTGATGCGGGCGCTGCTGCAATAGCGGGCAGGGAGGAACATGGAACTGAAAATAGTCGGCACCGGAAAACCCATCCAGGACGCGCAGCTGAAGGTAACGGGGCAGAAGCGGTACGTGGCGGATATGAAGCTGCCCGGAATGCTGCACGGCAAAATCCTGTTCAGTCCCATTGCCCACGGCAAAATCACGCGCATCGATACCTCCCGGGCGGAGGCGCTGCCGGGTGTGCGGGCAGTGGCGACGTACAAAAACACACCGGGTACGGCTTATAACAGCGCAAAGCGGTACATCGAACACAGTGTTATCTGCAATGAAAAGCTGTTTGACGATACGGTTCGCTTCGTGGGTGACCGGGTGGCGGCAGTGGCGGCGGATACGGAGGAAATTGCATCGCAGGCGATAAAGCTGATCGAGGTTGACTACGAGGAACTGCCGGTCATCACCACCATTCAGCAGGCGATTTCGCCGGAGGCATATTCCATCCATCCCGGCGGCAATCTGGCGGCTCGGTTGGGCGCTTCTGCCGGAGACCCGGATGCGGAGATGGAAAAATGCGATTTTGTCCTGGACGGCGTCTATGAGACACCCGCCATCCACCATGTGGCCATCGAGCCTCATGTGGCCCTGGCGGACTGGGCGGCGGACGGCAAGCTGACCGTGTACAGTCCAAACCAGAACGCCTTTGCGTTCCGCATCATCCTGTCTGATATTTTCGGCCTACCCTACAGCAAAATCCGGGTGGCCGCGCCGGCCATCGGCGGCGCGTTCGGCGGCAAGCTGGAAGTGACCATCGAACCGGTCGCGGCGGTTTTAAGCCGCATGACGGGCCGACCGGTGAAAATCATCCTGACCCGGCGGGAGACCATTATGGCCACCCGTGTCCGCCACGCCTCTCTAAACTATATCCGGACAGGGTTCATGAAGGACGGCACGATCCGGGCAGCCACGTTCAAAATCTATACCAATACCGGGGCTTATGCCTCCAGCGCCACGAATGTGGCCGGGGCGCTGACCCACAAGGTTTTCATGGGCTACCGCATTGACCATATGCGCATTGAGGCAATTCCGGTCTATACCAACACGGCCATTGCCGGTGCCATGCGCGGGTATGGCTCTCCGCAGGTGTATTTCGGCTGGGAGCGCCAGATGAACAAAATTGCCCGGATGCTGCATATGGACCCGGCGGAGCTTCAGCGGAAAAACATGGTGGATCCGGACAGCCTCAACCCCATTTCTCACAAGCCGTTGGGCAATCCCCGCCCCAAGGACTGCCTGGAGCGTGCCATGGAATTGATGCGCTACGCCGACGCTGCGGCGGAGCAGGAGGAGAGCAGACAGCATCCAGGCCGCTTCGCCGTGGGCGTGGGTCTGGCGTTGGGCGTACACGGCAACAACTGCTACGGTGTACATCGGGACAATTCCAGTCCCATGATCAAAATGAACGAGGACGGCTCCTGCATTCTCTATACCGGTTCACACGACATGGGAACCGATACCGTGGGTATGCAGATGCAGATCCTCTCAGAAACGCTGGGCATCAGCCTTGACCGGATTGACGTGGTGACGGCGGATACGGATACCTGCCTGTGGCATATCGGCGACTATTCCAGCCGGGGGGCGTTTGTCATCGGTGCGGCTGCAAAACAGTCGGCTGAAAAAATGAGGCGGGAGCTGCAAGTCGAGGCAGCAAAGCTGCTGGAGTCCGACCCTGAATCCATTGTCCTGGGAAACGATCAGGCATGGGTTCGGGAGAACCCGGAAAAGCGCGCCAGTCTGCGGGACGTTATGATTTACTGCCAGAGCGTCAGCCTGCGGGAGCTGTGCGTCTATGAGACTTATCAGGCACCCCGGGGGGCCACGTCCTACGGCGTGCATATCGCCAAGGTTCGCGTGGATCGGGAGACGGGAGAAGTCAAGGTTCTGGACTATGCTGCCGTCCATGATGTGGGGTTTATCATCAATCCCCTGATGCTGGAGGGGCAGCTCCACGGCGGCATCCATATGGGACTGGGCTATGGACTCAGTGAACAGATTACATTTGACGACAAGGGTGTTCCCGCGCCGCTGGTGCTAAAAAAATACGGCGTTCTCCGCTCAACGCAGATGCCGGAGCGACTGTCCGTGGATTTTATCGCGGATAAGGGCGGTGAGCCGGGCGGACCATACGGCGCCAAGGCGCTGGGAGAATGTCCCGTGGTGCCCGCAGCCCCGGCGGTGGTCAACGCCATCTGCAATGCGCTGGATGTGGAGATTGATTCTATCCCGGCCCTGTCGGAACGGGTACTGCAGGCGTTGAAAGAAAAGGAGCGATGAAGTATGATCAAGATATTGGGAATTTGCGGCAGCCCGAGAAAGCGGTCTGCCTATTCCGCGCTGGAGTCTGCCCTGCAGGGCGCTGCCGCTTCCGGAGAGACGGTGGAGACGGAGCTGGTAGAGCTGCGGGCGAAGAAGATCAATTTTTGTGTGCACTGCAATAAATGTCTGCGGGATCATTCTGACCGCTGCACGATCTATCAGGATGATATGACGCCGCTGTACGATAAGTTTTATCAGGCGGACGGAATCATCATCGCTTCTCCGGTATATG
>QKDF01000083.1 GCA_003245395.1 Clostridia bacterium | reverse complement strand
GAAGAAATTCTAGAGGGCTCCTTTGACGGACTTCTGGTAACGGACGGCACGGGGACAGTTTTGCTGATGAATCAGTCCTACGTGCGAAATACCGGAATCACGAAAGCAGAGCTGCTTGGGCACAATGTGCGGGAATTGATCAATCCTGTCTGGATGAAAAACTCCGTAGCGCTGCTCGCCATTGAGCAGCGGCGTCCGGTCTCCATGTGGCACTCAACCCGGAACGGCAAGGATATCATTGTCACCGGGACACCGCTTTTTTCCCTGGACAACCAGGTAAAAATGGTGGTGGTGAACACCCGGGACATGTCGGAGATCACTGCCCTGCAGGAAGAACTGCAGAAGATGAAAAAGATGGAGAAGATTTACCAGGACCAGCTGCGGTTGGGTTCCTCCCCGGACAGGGACCTGCTGGACGGTGAGATTGTCGTCGGCAACAGCAAGATGCAGCAGATCTATCTGCTGGCAAGCAAAGTCGCGCCCTTTGACGTTACGGTGCTGATCACGGGAGAATCCGGAGTGGGAAAGGAAATGGTGGCACGCTATCTGCACCGGATGAATCCCGTGCGGAGTAAGCGCGATTTTGTAGCAATCAATTGCGCGGCCATTCCGCCGAACCTTTTGGAGTCCGAACTGTTCGGCTATGCGGGAGGTGCCTTTACCGGCGCGCACAAGGTGGGAAAGCCGGGCCTGTTCGAAGCCGCCAACGGAGGCACGCTCTTCCTGGATGAGATCGGCGAGATGGATCCGGAACTGCAGACGAAGCTGCTGCGCGCGCTGGAGGCCAAGGTGATCACCCGAGTGGGTTCCAACCACCCTGTCCCGCTGGACATCCGCATCGTCGCGGCTACGAACAAAGTCCTGTCGGAAGAAGTGGCGGCCGGGAGATTCCGGGAAGATCTCTACTACCGGTTGAATGTGGTGAGCATCAAAATCCCCCCCCTCCGGGAGCGGGTGGACGAGATTCCCGCACTGACCCTGCGGTTCATCGCCCAGTTCAATGCCAAGTACCACCAGGACAAAAAGTTGACGTATGACGTGATCCGGGAGTTTGAAAGCCACGAGTGGCGGGGGAACATCCGGGAGCTGAAAAATGTGGTGGAGAGCATGGTGGTGGTCAGCAGCCACGAGTATCTAGAGGCCAAAGATATTCCCTGGCTGCGCCCGGCGGAGAAGCCGGAGGACAGCGAGGAGAAGGTGACGCTGGCGGATATGATGGCTACGACTGAGCAGGAAATTCTGCTCAATGCCAAGAAAAAATATAAGTCATCCCGGAAAATTGCCGAGGCGCTGGGCGCCGAACAGTCCACCATTGTCCGAAAGCTGAAAAAGTATGGGATTAATTGAACAAAAACCTACATAGCCCAAGGGCGTTCTTGATGCACTTTTTCCTAAAATACGGAAAGCGTGCCGTGAAAACGATGCAAAAACGTATCGTTTTCACGGCACGTTTTTGCTTTTTTGTGCAATTCATCCTGAAATTACGCTGCCTAACTTAAATTTTTTGAGACTTTTTCCGTTGCGCTCCAAGGGAAGAGGCGGAATGATGCGAAGAAATTAATCTGGGAACAGGAAAATAGGCACGGCGTTTGCTTTATATAAGGGCATCAGCAAGGAGGCGACTGCAATTGGAAGAAGTCAAAACGTCAAAGCAAATGTTGGGTGAATTGCTTGACAAGCACTATTCGGATGCGTTGGAGGCCAAAAAGAACGGCCAGTTGGTTGCGTGGGCAACCTCCATTTCTCCGCAGGAGCTGCTCACCACTATGGGCATCCATACCGTATACCCCGAGAATCACGCGGCAGCCATCGGCGCCAGAAAGTGTGCCCCGGAATTCATCAGTCATTCCAAGGGCAACGGCTATTCCGTGGATATCTGCTCCTATGCGCGCGTCAATCTGGCTTATATGGAGCTGCTGCACAGCGAGGCGGGGGATATCCCCAAGCCGGACCTGATCTTCTGCTGTAACAACATCTGCAATACCGTCATCAAGTGGTATGAAAACATCGCGAAGGAACTGAACATCCCCATGATCGTGTTCGATCTGCCCTTTAACCACGAGTACGAGGTGAGCAAGCAGGATGTCCGATACATCAAGGGCCAGTTCCTAGAGGCAATCCAAAAGCTGGAGGAGATCACCGGTCGCAAATTCGACTACGACAAGTTCGGCGAAGTCATGAAGATCTCTTCCGAGACCTCCGTCTGGTGGAAGAAGGCGGCCATGAAGGCCATGACAAAGCCTTCGCCGCTCAACGGTTTCGATCTGTTCAACTACATGGCGACCATCGTGTGTATGCGCGGAACGACCGAGGGCATGGACCTGTTCAAACTCTGGTATGAACAGCTCTGCGAGAAGGAGGCCAAGGGCCTGGGCCCGTGGAAGCCCGGCGAGGAAGAGAAGTACCGGGTCATGTGGGACGGAATTGCCTGCTGGCCGTATTTGGGGCCCACCTACAAGACGCTGAGAAAATACGGAATCAATATGGTGACCTCCACCTACCCCGACTCCTGGTATATCGTCTATGAGCAGAACGATCTGGATGGCATGGCGCGGGCGTACAGCTCCAACTACGTCAATCGGAACCTGGACTTCGGCGTGGACAACATCACAAAGCTGGTCAAGGATTATCAGCTGGACGGCATCGTCTATCACTCCAACCGCAGCTGCAAGCTGATGGATTTTCGTCAGTTCGAGGTACAGCGCCGGGTGGAGGCAAACACCGGAGTTCCTTCCGTAATTTTCGACGGAGACCAGACGGATCCCAGCGCATTCTCTCTGGCTCAGTTTGAGACCCGGATTCAGGCTCTGGTGGAGATGATGGAAAAAAGAAAACAGATGGCGGGTGAGAAATGATGGAAACCACACAGGAACTCATTCAGGAACTGACAAAGATCGCGGAAGCGCCCGGAGCTGCAGTTCTGGACGCCATAAAAAGCACGGGCAAAAAAGCGGTTGGCTGTTTCCCCATCTATGCACCAGAGGAGCTGGTCTATGCGGCGGGAATGCTGCCCGTGGGCATGTGGGGCGGCAATACCAAAGGAAATCTTGCCGGCAAGTATCTGCAGATCTTCTGCTGCTCCGTGATGAAAGCCAATACGGAGCAGGCACTCCGGGGCGATTACGACGGACTTTCTGCCGTGATTATAACAGCCTACTGCGATACGCTGAAATGTCTGATGGAAAACTGGAAGGCCGCGCTGCCCGGCATGAAGATTCTTCCCATGGTGTATGCCCAGAACCGCAAGACCGCATCAGGCCGACAGTACATGAAGGAGGAATTCCTCCGGATCGGCAAAGAGCTGGAGAAGGTCGGGGGCACGGAGATTACCGACCAGGCGCTGAAAGCGGCGTTGGATATTTACGACGACTACCGCAGCGTGATGCAAAAATTCATCGTCAAGATCCGGAAATATCCCGCTGTGTTCACGCCCAGAGTCCGGCATCTGCTCATCAAAGCGGCCTACTTTATGGATAAGAAGGACTATACCGAAAAGATCCGGCAGATTTTGAGCAGCCTGCCTGCACCCGAGCCGCTGCCCGCCTCCCGGCACCCGATCATTTTGACGGGACTCATTGGCGAGCCTGTGGAGTTTCTGGATCTGCTGCAGGAGAATGATTTCTCGGTGGTGGCGGACGATCTGGCACAGGAGAGCCGCCAGTTCCGCACCATTGCGGACCGGAACCTGCCCCCGCTGGACCGTATGGTGGAACGGATTGCCCTTCAGGACGGCTGCGCTTTCCTCTATGATGAGAAAAAGACCCGCGGTGCCATGCTGATTGACATGGTGAAACAGACGGAAGCCCAAGCGGTAATCTACTGCCAGATGAAGTTCTGCGACCCGGAGGAGTTTGACTATCCTATTGTAAAAAAAGAGCTTGCTCAAGCGGGAATTCCCATGCTGTATGTGGAACTGGAACAACAGATGGACTCTATGGAACAGCTTAGGACCAGAATTCAGACTCTTGCCGAGATTTTACCCACGAGAGGTCGGTGAAAACAGTGTATTTGGGTGTAGACATCGGTTCTTCGTCTTCCAAAGCGGTTATTTTGAATCAGGACGCAAAAAAGATCGGCGAGGCTATTTTAAACATCGGAACAGGCAGCAACGGCCCCCAAGAGGTCATCGGCCAGGCGCTTTTTCAGGCGGGGCTGCAACGTGAGGCGATCCGCAGGACCGTCGTGACGGGATACGGACGCATGACCTTTACCAGCGCGGACCGGCAGATCACCGAGATCAGCTGCCATGCAAAGGGCGTGCATTTCGTTATGCCGAATGCCCGCACAGTAATCGACATCGGCGGGCAGGACGCTAAGGTCATCTGCTTGGACCAGTCCGGAAACGTGGGCAATTTCATCATGAACGAGAAATGCGCTGCCGGCACCGGCCGCTTTCTGGAGGTGATGGCCCGGGTTTTAAACTGCAAACTGGAGGACCTGAGCGGCCTTGCCGACCGGGGAGACAACGGAGTGACCATCAGCAGTACCTGCACGGTGTTTGCCGAGTCCGAAGTCATCTCCCAGCTGTCCATGGGACAGAGAATCGAGGATGTGGCACTGGGTGCTCACTGCTCCATCGCGCAGAGAATCGTAGGTCTTTGCAACCGCGTGAATATTGTGCCCGAGGTGGTCATCACGGGCGGCGTGGCGCTGAACCGGAACGCCGTGCATTGCATCTCGGAGGAGTTGAAACTGCCAATCAGCCGGCCGGACGATCCCCAGGGGATGGGTGCGCTGGGCGCGGCTTTGTATGCATTAGAATTTGATAAGGAGAGATGAGAATGGAAATCAAAAAAGTAGCGGTGATTGGTACGGGAATCATGGGCAGGCAGATGGCCATGCAGACGGCGCTGTCCGGCTACACGGTGTTCTGCTACAGCAGAAAGCAGGCGACGGTGAACGACGCCGCCCACTTTGCGGCGAACTGGTTTTCCAAGCGGGTCGCTAAGGGAAAGATGAGCGCAGAAGAGGCGGAGGCCGCCCAGAAACGTTTGACTTTTACCACCGATCTCAAGGCGGCGGCTACCGATGCCGATTTTGTTTTGGAGGCCGTCGCGGATGCGGTGGAGGTCAAAAAGAAGGTACTCAAGCAGTTGGATGCCCTGACTCCGGAGCACTGCATCTATGCCAGCAACAGCTCTTACATCGTGAGCTCCCGGTTTGCGGACGCGGTGAAGGATCCCTCCAAGGTACTGAACGTCCATTTCTTCAACCCCGCTCTCGTGATGAAGGTCGTGGAGGTGGTCAAGGGACCCCACGTCTCTCAGGAGACCTTTGATACCGCTTTCCATTTCGTGGAGAGCATCGGAAAGGCCCCCGTGACCATTGAAAAGGAAATATACGGTTTTGTGGTTAACCGCATCTTCAGTGCTTTGACCCGTGAGGCCTGCTACCTGGTGGACGCCGGTATCGCCTCCCCCGAGGACATCGACAAAGCGGTGAAGGGAGCGCTGGGCCATGCGATGGGTCCCCTGGAGACGCTGGATATGACCGGTATCGACCTGGAGTACACGGTTTACATGGAGAAGTTCCATT
>QKDF01000224.1 GCA_003245395.1 Clostridia bacterium | reverse complement strand
GCGCCTGATGCACGGTGATATCCGCACTGTCGCAGACCAGAATCTGCACCGTCTCCTGAGCGGAGAGCACCTCAAACGCGGCGGTGTAATCCGCCGCAGTCCCCTCGTCCGCCACCCGCACGGCCACCACCGTGGACGCACCGTTGGCAAACAGCAGCCGTAAAATCGTGCTCATGCCGGGGGTTGCGTCCTCGCCGAACGCGGAGATTCCCGCGGCATAGTCCGTCAGTGTTACCGGCGTGTTCACCGTTCCCTGGACGGCTTTGGCCGCCACGCCCACCGTCTTGGCCGCCGTCCCGGAGGAGACCGCCGAGGATGCGTCATAGGAGGAATACACCCCCGGCCGCTCATGTAAAATTGTACTCACTGTCGCATCGTTCCTTTCAGAATAAAGTCCAGCAGGGTCCCGGCTTCCTCCCCGGATTCCGCCGTAAAGAACGCTTTGCACCGCAGCGTTCCCTTGCGCAGGAACATTCCGTTGCGCTTGTCCCAGGAGATTCCCTCCCAGGCCATCTCCTGCGGCCGAAGGCCGGAGGGCAGTCCGCCCAGCAGCACGTCGGCAGCCGTCTCCATGGTCTGCTCGCACGCGGACGCGGAGGGTGCGCGCATCTCCAGCAGGATTTTCGCGTCCATCTGCCAGCCATAGAGCTCTTTGATCTCGCCGGTCTCCGGGTCGGCGGCCTGTCCCAGATAGTTCCCCATTCCCGGGGCGCTCTCCGCCGCGGACTCCACATCCACCGCCGCCACGGGGCCGTCATACCGCTTTGCAATACCCTCGTAGGCACTCACCGCCGTGATGCCCGCATCCTGCAGCGCCGCGATCACGGCGGCGCAGATCTGTCCCAGTCCGTTCATACCGCCGCCTCCTTTTGCGGTGTCAGTGCCGCCCACCAGTGGGAGATTTCATCCCCGATCCAAACCGCCTGACTGTTTTGGACCATGTACGTATCACCCGCAAAGGCCACCGTATCCCCCGGCTCCACCTGTGCCGTGCCCAAATAAATCCACGTCCGGTCATCCACCGTCCCCAGAGGCGTCACGGCAAAGGGCGCTGTCTCTCCCGCGTCTCGTCCGCCCTGGAGGAACGCCCGGACAGTCCGGGCGTCCTCCTGCGCGTGAAAAACCGTCACTGTCTGTCCGTAGGCCGCCAGGATGCGCTCAAGAAGTGTGCTCATCCCCGCACCCCCCGGAAGGAAAAATCCGCCGTCCCTGTCCAGGGTGCCATCAGACGCTCCGCCTGCTCTGTCAGAACATTGGCGGCGGCGGAAACTTCCGCGCCGCTTCGGCGGCTGACGGATACCGCCCCGGCGGTGAAGCCGGACACCGGATCTCCGCTCCGGCCCGCGATCAGGCCCGCCGCGGCGCACAGCGCCGCGGCACAGATCAAAGCCTCCTGACAGTCGTCCGCCGTCACGTCCTCCCGCAGCCGGTTTTCCCACTCTTGTATCCAAGCCGCGCACAGCATCTGCAAAATGGCCTCTTCCTCGCTCCCGGCCCCGGTCAGGATTTTGGCCGCCGCAAGCGCTTCCGTGCTCAAAATCGTCTCATCCGCCATCTGCTCACCGCCCTTTCTCCCAACTCCGGGTTATTCCGAAACCTTCAGCACCTTGGATGCCTCGGGGAACAGCTTGGCGAAACCGGAGATGGAGGTAATGGCCGCGCGTTCCAGCTGGCGGTCGATCAGCTTGTCATACTCCACGGTGACCTCGCTGCCGCTGATCTGCTCCAGCGCGTAGCCCTTGTCCAGACCGATCAGGGTGCCCGCCGGCATAGCCGAGGTGCGCAGCAGCTTGGCGCCAAGGGGGGTGGTCAGCGTGCCGGTACCCTGGAAATTGAGACCCGTCAGGGGATTCTGGAATTCGGGCAGGCGCAGCAGCTGGAGCATCATATCCCCGGACACCAGCATGGTGTTCATGGTGTAAGGATCGAACCGGCCCCAGAAATCCAGCAGCGCCTCGTAGCTCAGCGTACCCGCCGTGCCGGAGATGGGATCGGTGCCCACGGTGAAGCTTTCGGCGGCGTTGGCGTTGCCGTCGCCGTCTTTCAGGACAGAGATGGCGTCCTGCAGGTGCATCCGCCCGATATAGGCGCCGATCTGACGTAGAGTGACAGAGAACAGATCCAGGCGCTGGAAGCGGATGGCCTCGTAAGATGCCACCAGCATCCTGCCGCGCTTGTGCAGGCGCACCAGATTCTCCTGGGTGCGGATGGAGGTGGAGGGAATCACGCTGCCCTCCTCCACGCGGCGCAGGGTCTTGTCCTCCTCGGAGGGAACGGAGGCGATGGAACGGTAGTCCATGCCGTCGAAATTGGTTACTGTGGCGGTGATAGCGGGCAGGATGCTCTCTTCCTCCATGCCCTGGTGCACCACGCGGGAGACAAACTCCGGGAACAGCACGGCGGAGTCGGTGGTGTGGAAAAACTTCTCCACCATGTCGCTGCCCGCGCCCTTGACCTTGATGTCAAAGCGCTTGAGCTGGCGCTGGAAGGCGTCCAGCCCCTCAGCGGCGGTGCCGCGGTACTGCTCGCTGGGGTCCAGTTTTTCCAGTGTCTGGGCAAAGCTGCGGCCCGCCTGACCGTACATGCCCTTTTCCAGTTTCAGATTTTCGTAATGATATGCCATATTGTTTCTCCTCCTTACAGTGCAAACGTGACCGTATTGGCACCGGTGTCCACATCGGCCACCAGATATGTGCGTCCGGCGGCGTCAGCCTGTACGCCGCCGCTGCCGTCGGCAGACAGGCCGGCATAGCCCGGAGCGGGCGCCGTGCCCGTGTACCCGGCTGTGATAAAGCCGCCCAGCTGTACGCTGCACGCGTCGCCGCCGCGGCCGAGTGAGACCACCTGCCCGCAGAATTTGTCGCCCGCGGCGCAGACTGTCACCTCACCGTTTCCGCTGATTTTCACCAAATCCCCCTCCTGCACATCGGCGCAGGTGAAGGTGGCCGCCCACTGGCCAATGCCCTCAAAAGAAATACTCATGTGTTTCCTCCTTTATAAAGTCTGGACCATCCGGGCTGTCACACCCGGAACAGCTCCCCGTTTTCCTCTCCGGCCTCCCCGTGGATTTCCCGCAGCTGCACCGGAAACAGCCGCGCCGTTTTGGCCTCGTACACCCGCTTGAGTTCCAGCAGCTCCGGCTCCTCCAGCTTTTCGGCGATTCCACGGAACACCTCGCCGTCCAGCCGCTCGTCGCTCAAAAGCGCCAGACGCACCACCTCCCGGCGCAGTCCCGCCAGATAGTTGCGCCCCAGCTGAGCCTGCTTCTGCAAAATCTCCCAGGCATCCCGGAATTCCTTGCGCTGTCCCACGTACTGTTCCAGCTGTGCCGCGTCCTGGCCGAATCGCTTCATCACGCCCGCCTGCCGCTGGGCGGGCACGGCCACAAAGGACCACTCGTAGGCGTCCGTTGGCTCCCGCAGTTCGGTGTAGCAAAGCCTGCCGTTGTAGATCTCGCCCTTTGCGTGGGCGCAGGTACCGCTTTCCTCCCCGCAGATGGAGCACAGGCTTCTGGCCACGCTGCACCCCACGGAGACCTCCTTTTTGATGCCGGCCTCGATCTCCGCGATCAGGTCGGCGTTTTTTTCGCTCTTGAGCAGATATGCCCAGCCCTTGAGATAGCAGTACCCGTCTCCCGCCGCGGTCTTGGTCTCCGGCTGGTGTACCAGTTCCGTGCGGTAGATGCGTGCCGTCTGCCCCTGGGCCGACCACTGGTGGTCAAAGATGCCGCTCTTGCCCACAAACAGGTCCCCCAAGGCGGAGAGCGCCTGCTCGTCGAAGCGTTCAAAGTCCCGATCCACTTCGTTGTCGCACAGCCGCACGGCGAAGGTGTATACCTGCTCTGCGGTCAGCGCTGTTTTGGCAAAGCGGTTGATCGCCTCCAGATCCGCCTCGTCGGCGGCGCACTGTTCCGCCGCGCCCAGTTCCTTTCGAATGTCCATGTCATTCCCCCTGTTCCGATTTGTCGTTTTCCAGCTTCAGCTTGCGCGCCTGCTCGCGGTAGAGGGCAGCCTTGGCCTCCTCCACCTCGTCCTGCAGATTGATATCTTCCCAAACCACCTCAAAGGGGCATCCGTACCCGTGCATCCGCAGCCACAGCCGGCAGATCCGCTCCATAACGGGGGCCAGCGTGCGGCGGATAGCGGTGATCTCGGTGGTCAGCATGTCGGCCTGCTGAGTACTCATTCGCTCGGTGGAACTCCAGTTCAGGCCCAGCAGAAACGGCGGAATCCCCGTTTTGGCCACCACCTGTTCCAAAATCTGCCGCACAGGCACCTCGCTGTCCATGATGGGGCTGTCGGCTCCGATGACTTTGATCTCCACGTCGCCCACGGCCACGAAGTCCCGGACACTGCCGTTTTTGGTGCTCTGCATGGCGGCGGACCACTCCTGCGCCAGCTGCCGGCTGCGCTCGGCAGCCTGACCCCGACCGTCCTCACCCGGCTTGCTGGTAACGGCGAAGCGGATGTTGCCACACCGCTCCCAGTTGACGCCCAGCGTGTGGTAAATCTTCATCAAGATGTCGGTGAGAAACGGCATGGACCGCAGCAGCGACACGCCGTAGGGGCTGTCCGTCTCCGGGTTGAAGGGCGTGAACACCAGCAGCTCCTGCCGGGGCAGGGGCGCAATTCTCCCCCGCTCGTCCGGCCCGCAGATGGTAAAATCCAAAGGGTTGTCACCCTCTCGGATATCAATGCTCTCCGCCCGTCCGCACAAAAGGGCGGCGATGTCACGGCCCCCGGCGGCAGGGACGATCTCTCCGATGGCCCGCCCGCAGGTAAGCAGGGAATCGAGATAACAGTCCACAAACGCGTTGATGCCGTACTGTCCTCTCCCGATGGGCACCGTCCGCAAAAAGGTCTGCAGCTCCCGTTCCGCCTGCGCGTCCCGGCAGACGGCGTTCACACCTCCCACCATGCGGATCAGCTTGTAGATTGCGGCGTCCACCACCGGCACGCCCTCCCGGATCGCCCGATAAAGCCGTATCTCCCCCGTGCGCAGAGGGACATACCCATCCAGTACACCGAAGGGATGGTGTTCCCCGTCCCGCAGCTGCACCGCCGGAGGTGCCGCCGCTTTTTGCCGTTTTTTCCAGAAATCCATTGCACCCTCTCCTTTTTGTCTGCCGCGTCTCACGCGGCTTTTCCCGTGATCGCTCTCTGGCTTACGCTCTGCGCTCTACCCAAGTGGCCGCAAAGCTCTCCGTCTCCCCGGCCACGCTCATGGCGAAGTAGCGCAGCTCGTCCATAGCGTGGTCGTTCTCTTTCTTGGGAGCGTCCCGTTCTCCGTCCTGCCAGCAGTACAAATCCATCTCCCGCAGGCAGTCGGCACAGTTCTCGCAGATCACCAGCCGCTTACTCTTGAGCAGGTCCGCCGTCACCCGGATCCCATCCAGCACGTCGTTGTCCGCCTTCTGCACAGAAAATCCCGTCTGCCGCAGGGCTTGAATAAAGCTGGCCGCCGACGGGTCTGCCACCACCTGCCGGATTTTTCTGCCGTTTGCCAGGGCTTTCAGATCCTCCACATATTCCGCGTCGGTTTTCTGCCGCCCCTCCAGCCGGGAATTGTAGTAATACTCCTCCAGCCGGTACCACACGCCGTCCCGCAAG
>QKDF01000260.1 GCA_003245395.1 Clostridia bacterium | reverse complement strand
CCAGGTTGGCCAGACGGGCAAGACCGTGCATCCCAAGGTCTATGTTGCTCTGGGCATCTCCGGCGCCATTCAGCACAAGGCCGGCATGCAGGACTCTGAGTGCATCATCGCGGTGAACAAGAACGACACCGCCCCCATCTTCGAAATCGCCGACTACGGCATCTGCGGTGACCTGTTCAAGATCACCCCCATGCTCATCGACGCCGTTAAGGCTGCTAAGGCAAGCAAGTAAAACAAAGTATAATAAAGGAGGGCATAGTTACGCTATGCCCTCCTTTATTATACTTTGTTAATTTTACAGGATACAAATCTCCAGCCTGTTGGTGGATGAGCCTTTTGGGGTATCCAGTTCTGGAAAAAGACAGAAGGTCAAACAGAACCTGAGCCATCTCAGCACGCGTTGTCGTTGCCGTCTGCCTGTGTATTCCATCAGTAAATGTATATTTATGGTCGACAATTGAGACGGCGGGATAGGGAACTCTCCAATAACCCAAACCACTTGGATAGACGACAGCCATATGATTCAAATAAATTTGTATTCCGCTGGCAGCGGCAACCGATGCTGATTGCAAGCTTACTGGGAAGGCCATGGTTAGTACCGGTGATTGCGCAGACACAATGGTGATCACGGTGGCGCAAATGTTGGAGAATAAAGCAACACCGTCAGAAAGAACAAGGCTCTCCGTTCCAGTAAGAAAGTGTCGAGCCGGTTCCCATATTTACAGCGATTCCGCGTGCCAGCTCAAAGATCCACTGCTGGTCACCTGAACCAGAGGGCCGCTGACCGCTCCGGTAAAGGATACCTTCCACAGCACGCTTATATCAGACGGAACTGTGAGTTCCAGCGAAGCCGTGGCGATTTTGAGCCAGTGACGGTGACTGTGCTGCCGTAAACGGTAGTGGTAAAGACAAGAGCAGCTAATGTATTGGTAAGAACCGTAGCGAGGTTGTCGGAGTACAGGGATCGGTGGAGGCATGGCTTCTCTCAGCCCCGCAGCAGTGCAACCGCCACATCATTGACATTCGTACCGGTGGGACCTGTGATGATCAGCCCGCCGATAGCCGCTAAACCGTGATAGGCATCGTTTTCACCCAGAATCACATAGGGATCTAAACCGGCAGCCCGCAGTGCGGCGATGCTCTGCCCGTCTACATAGCCGCCGGCGGCGTCCGTCGGCCCGTCGGTGCCGTCGCTGCCGACGCTGAACACCGCACCGTCCAGCCCTGAGATTCCCTCGGCTGCGGCCAGTGCCAGTTCCTGATTACGACCGCCCTTTCCATGGCCGGTTAGTTTTACGATCGTCTCTCCGCCCGCCAACCAGGCCAGACGTCTGCCGCTGCCGGCATGGGTCTGGAGAATTGAAGAGAGAAAGCTGCCCGCCTCCCTCGCCTGACAGCACAGCCGGTCTGTTAAAAGAAGAGGCTCATAGCCCCGCGCCCGGCAGGCTCCTGCCGCCGCCGCGCAAAGCTCCCGTACGCTGCCCGTGATCTGAGTCTCCACATTGTCCAGCGCTTTGGGAGTTTCCCGCTCCAACAGTGATCTTGCCTGGTTGGAAAGCGAAAGGCCGTATTTTTCCACCACAGCGCGTGCGTCCGCACAGGTGCTGCGATCCGGACAGGCGGGGCCGGAGGCAATCATGTCCAGCGGGTCACCCAGAATGTCGCTCAGCACAATGGAAAACACCTGTGCCGGAGCACAGTGCTGGGCAAAGCGCCCGCCTTTCACCATCGATAGCCGCTTGCGGACCGTATTCATCTCCACGATGTCCGCCCCGCAGGCCAGCATCTGATTGGTGATATCCTGCAGCTCCTGTGCCGGAAGCAGTGGCTTTTCAAACAGTGCGCTGCCGCCGCCCGACAGCAGGAACAGAACCGTATCTTTTTCGCCGAGTCCCTCCGTCAGATCCAGTGCGGCCTGCGTGCCCTGAAAGGAATTTTCATCCGGTACAGGATGCCCGGCCTCAAAACAGATATAATTGGCGACCTGGCCTTTCGCATGGCCGTATTTGGTGACAACTACGCCGGCGTCAATCCGGTTGCCCAGCGTGTTGGCTGCCGCCTTATCCATCTGCCAAGCGGCCTTGCCGGTCGCCACCAACACCACCCGTCCAGCGAATTGCCTGCCTTCCAGCGCCCTCCGCACGGCGGTGTCCGGTTGGACAGCGCGCAGCGCTTCGGCAATGATGGCGTCAGCGTCCTGACGCAGAGTCGTTTCTTCATGCATAGAATGTGAACCTCCCTCGTTTGTACAGCAACCGGGGAATCGGGCACTGCCCGTCGGCCTGTAGCAGACCGGCGGGCAGCCGCTTCCTTATAAAAACAGTGATAGAATAAAAATGCCAATCATTGCAGCAATACCGATAACAAGCGTCATCAATGTCTGGGTTTTGTATCCCTGCTCCGGCGTCATCCCGCCAAAGTTCGTCACAACCCAGAAATAGGAGTCGTTGGCGTGGGAAACCGTCATGGCACCCGCGCCGATGGCCATGACAGTCAGCGCGGTCAGCGCCGGCGTAGTCAAACCCAGCGCACCCATCAGCGGGGACACAATGCCCGCGGTGGTGGTCAGAGAAACAGTGGAAGAACCCTGTGCGGACTTCAAAATCGCAGCCAGAAGGAACGGGAAGAAAATGCCTACGGTCTTGAGTGCATCTGCATGGGCGGTAATAAAGCTGACCATGCTGGATGCGGAAATCACCTTTCCCAGTACGCCGCCGGCTGCTGTGATAAACAGGATGGGGCCAACCGTTTTCAGGGTCTCGTTGGTCAATCTATAGAAATCGGCGGATCTGCCGGCGAGAAACAGCTGCACAATCGCAAAAACGGTGCCCGCAGCCAGTGCGATGATGGGCTTGCCTAGGAAATTGCACAGGTTACCGCTGAAGCCCGCCCAACCGGCCATGGACGCGATGGAACCCAGGGCCATCAGCAGAATTGGAACCACGATGGGAGCCAGTGCGTTAAATGCGCCGGGCAGTTTCCCATATTCGGCCACCAACTGTTCATAGGTCTTGACAGTCTCATCATCGGAGCCCTGTTCCTCGGAGCTTTTCACCTGTTTGCCGATATATTTGGCGAAGAAATAACCGGCGATCAGCGGGAGAATGGAGCAGACAGCGCCCATTCCCATCACAAGCAGCAGGTTTTCACCAATCCCCAGCGTACTGGCGGCCGCAATGGGGCCGGGCGTCGGAGGGATAAAGACATGGGAGATGTACAGGCCTGCACTCAGGGCTACCGTCATGGCCACGCTGGACGTGCCCGTGCGTTTTACCAATGCCCTACGAATGGGGTTTAAGATCACGAATCCGCTGTCGCAGAAGACCGGGATGGAGACAATCCAGCCCATCAGCTCGATGGCAAGCGCAGGCCGGTTTTTCCCCACGATTTTGATGACCATATCGGCCAGCTTGAGCGCGGCGCCCGTCTTTTCCAGGATTGTACCGATCAGAGCGCCCAGAATGATGACAATGCCGATGCTGCTGAAGGTGCCCGAGAATCCGGCTCCGATGACGGAGGGAATTCCGGAGGTAGTCGTGCCATCAACATTTTTCACATCCGCCAACGGGATACCGGCCAGAAGCGCAAGGATCAGGGAAACGCCCATGATAGCAAGGAAGGGATGGACCTTCCACTTGGAAATCGCCACAATCATGACGACGATCGCCAGAACGAATGCCAGGATCAGAGGTATTCCGGTCATACAAATTTCCCGCCTTTCATTTTGCTATAGTGCACGGAATGGATGAAATTCATCGCGTACATAGCTTGCTTCCTGTATAAAGTATACAGGTGAAAGCCGGAAAAGACCATGTTCCACAAAACATAATTTTGAACGGATTCATGTTTTCGAGAGTCTCATCCATCATGTTGATATTTTGATATACCAGCCGGCCGATCAAGTTCACCACCTGTTGGGTACTGTCAGGGGAGAGTCCATATACTTTCCGCTCCTGCGCCCAGGTGTGCTGCTCAAGGGTTCGCCCCGTGGAGTTGATTCACCGCTCTTGATCTTGAACAGGGAAGGTGCTTGCACCGTGCGGCATCAATGCCGTGGCGACACCATCCAGGCTGCCGCCGTTCAGATCTGCCGCCAGCTTCAGCGCCTCATCCAGGGTCTGGGCGATATGGAGCTGTGTCCGGGCAAACTGGCTGGCATCCAAGTCGGACACGATAATCAGATGATATTTTTCTGCACTCTCTTCAAACAGATATCCCATGTAGCCGCCGATGGTAAAGTTCTGGCGCAGCGCACTCTCTCGCTCTGCCAAGGTATCATAGTCACAGAGAATGTGCTGGCAGTCCGAAGAACCGATTCCCTCGGAACATTGAGAGAGCATAATGATCGTCCCTCCGGGAGCAACCATCTCCAGCGCATTGACCAGAGTCTTGGAAGACTGATACAGATTGATGTCTTTGGGTGTGCCGCCGGCGCTGGCCAGAACCAGCGGAGCCCGTCCGCCGACATGAATCCCATAGAGCTTCTCAACAAATCTGGTTGCTGCCGTATGGGCCGTGACCCAATTCCCAGCGAAAACTCCGACGATATCTTGATTGTCATCCGTTACCACATTCAGCAGAAAGTCCGGTTTTGCCATGGCGGCGGCTTCCATCAGATCGATGTGGAAAGGGTTGGACTCCGTAAGATTTCCGCACCGTACCAGCGGATTTCGCCCGGCACCGTCGCCCGGGTTCATGGCGTTGCTGTGGTTGGTATTGATGGTCTCGCGGCCGGCGATACCCGGAATCAAACTTTTTCGGCCACCGCCGAAGCCTGCCAGAAAATGATATACCACACCGCCTGTAATAATCAGGCGGTCATATTCCATTGCGATGGAATTCAGCCATACAGGAGTACCGCGGGCGGTGGTTCCCATATATTTAAGGTTGTTTCTGTCATCGCAGTCGTGATCGATGATTTTGATTCGCCGGTATAAATCTTCACCCAGCAGGGCGATGTGTTCCGCTTCCGTTTGTGCACGATGCGTACCGGTTGCCGAGATGAAGCAAATATCCTTGTCCGGGATGCCGATCCTGTTCAGCCTGTCCACCAGAATAGGTAAGTACCGCTCTGTGTGCTGCCAGTGGCGTGTAATATCAGAGACAATGATGCACACGGTCTCTCCCGGGTTTGCAATCTCTTCCAGCGGTTTGCTTCCGATTGGATGATCCAGGGCCTCTGTGACCAGTTCTTGCAGGGTGCGTTTCGGCAGATCCAGCTGATTGGACTCCACCTCGTCCACGATCTGGTCTTCCGGAAGGTGGACAATCAATTCTGTAGCGCTGTACTTAAGTGTATGCATGGTACCTCCTCTGGGGCTGAAATCATACGATCCCATTGCCTCCCATAAAGTCCGGAGGTGGATGACTCATTTTGCACATTGCCTTCGGTGTCAATCGCAAAATCAACTTATCTACAGAAAGACTGATGTAACTTCTTTATTATAGCACTTGTCAGAGCACTGAGAAAGGAGATTATCCCGCTGTGGGAAATATCTTCCACTGCAATATTTAAGCTGATCTCTTCGGGAGGACCACAGAAAAGCAGGGGCGCCACCGCCCCTGCTTTTCCTGCTTTTAGTCCTCCAGCGTCTGCTCAATGTCGTGGATCTTCTGCTCCAAGC
>QKDF01000081.1 GCA_003245395.1 Clostridia bacterium | reverse complement strand
TATTGATGTATAGATTTAAATGATCGAGAACAAGCTCGTCGTCAAACGCCATGCACAGATCTTGCAGGCGAATTAACTCTTTGGACATTTATCCTCCCCCGTTCTTATGGTTTCTAATATCTCTTTCGCTTCTTTTCTCTGTTGAGGGAGCCCTTTCTCGTCGAAATTCGGCATTATGAAATGATATAGGAAAATCCGTGAAAAGTCAAGAAAAATAGCGGGTTTTGAAGGCAACGTTTTCCACGCGGAATTCCTTGCCCCGCAAGTATTCCAGCATGCCGCCATCTGTCCGGAAATCGAACGAGAGCCGGTAGGAGTACAGCGCCTGGCGCGTCTCACCGTATTTGCGGTTCGCAGTCCCGTTTCCGTACTTGCCGTCACCCAGCAGAGGACAGCCGATCTGTGCCATGGAGACGCGGATCTGGTGCGTCCGTCCGGTCAGCAATTCACATTCGACCAGGGACAGTTCTCCGCGAGTCTCCTGCGTACGGTAGAGCGTCACGGCGGTTTTTCCGCCGGGGACAGGGTGGCGATAAAATGACACCTGCTTTTTGACTTCGTCTTTCAGAAGAAAGCCCTCAATTTTCCCCTCGGGCGGCTTGGGGCGGCCGACTGTAACGCACAGATAGGATTTGCGCAGCTCATGATCCCGTATTTTTTCATTGATGATGCGCAGTGCTTCCGCGTTCTTGGCTGCGATGACAATACCGCCGGTGTTGCGGTCGATGCGGTTGCAAAGAGCGGGGGCAAAAGCGTTTTCAGCCCTGGGGTTCCACTCACGCTTCTGGTATAAATATGCCTGGATATGGTTAATCAGCGTGTTGACCTTTTCCGTTTCGTCGGCGTGTACGACCAACCCCGGACGCTTATCCACAAGCAGGAGGTTTTCATCTTCATAGACAATGTTCAGCTGCGGCTTGAACACCGACAGAAACATATTTTCTTCAGAGGGCTTGTCAAAGAACTCGTCATTGATGTACAATTGCAATACATCACCCTCAACCAGCCGGGTATCCCGCATTGTACCCTTGCCGTTTACTTTGATGCGTTTAATTCGGATGTATTTTTGCAGCAGGGCAGGGGGCAGCAGCGGCATATTTTTTGCCACAAAACGATCCAAACGCTGCCCGGCGTCATTTTTCCCAATGGTCAGTTCCCGCATAATCGGTCCTCCCGGAGGTTTGATACTCCCATTTTATCTGATTTTAGGAAATTTGCAAGGCAAACCTAAAATAATGTTTGACAAGCGTTCGGGGATCTATTATAATACTACTCGTGTCATTGCGAGGTGTATTATGCGTATCAACGTAAAACCCATCCTGCATTCTCCGGGAAAAAGCCTTCCATTTACCTTTATTATGGACCTGTCCGATGTGGAGATCAACGGTCAGTTTCCGGTGACCCAGCCGGTGAAGGTTGAAGGAATTGTGCGCAATACCGCGGGGCTGCTGGAATTGTCGCTGACGGTTGAAACGACGTTAGAGGCTGTTTGCGACCGCTGTACGAGACCGCTTCAGCTGTCTCGTAAGATTGCGTTTGACAGCATGTTGGCCGAAGAACTTCAGGACGAGGAAAATGATGATATCGTTCTGCTGGAAGACGGCGAAGTGGATGTGGGCGAACTGGCCCGCACAGCGTTCATTCTTGGAATGGACACCAAATTTTTGTGTTCGGAAGATTGTAAGGGCCTTTGCCCCCACTGTGGTGCCGACCTGAACCTCGGCCCGTGTTCCTGCAAAAAGGAAGTGGATCCGCGGCTTGCGGCTCTTGCAAAGCTTTTAGAGAACAACCAATAAAGAATTTACAGGGGCGAAGAGAAGTTTTTGCCTTTCTGACGATCAAGGAGGTGTCATCATGGCAGTACCAAAGGGAAAAGTATCCAAGGCAAGACGCGACAAGCGCCGCAGCTCCACATGGAAGCTGGCGGTCCCCGGTCTCGTTGCATGCCCCAAATGCGGTGCGCTGCACCTGCCTCACAGAATGTGCAAGGAGTGCGGTACTTATAACGGCCGCACGGTCAGAGTCGTGAAGTCCGTTGTCTCCAAGTAAGGATTGACCGCAGATTTGAGGAGGGAAGAGGTTTCTTCCCTCCTTATTTCATGTTGCAATTTAGCGCCTCTTGGATATAATGGAGGTGAATTGCAGACATATACTAAAAAGAAGGAAGTGAGAGCCGATGAAACCCATCGTCGCCATTGTGGGGCGTCCCAATGTTGGTAAGTCCATGCTGTTCAACAAGCTGATCGGCAGACGGCTTTCTATTGTGGAGGATACGCCAGGCGTCACCCGTGACCGTATCTATGGAGAGACGGACTGGAACGGCCGCGCCTTCACGCTGATCGATACCGGCGGCATCGAACCCCGGTCAGATGACCAAATTCTGAGTTTTATGCGCCAGCAAGCCCAACTGGCGATCGATCATGCCACTGTGATCATTTTTCTAACAGATATTAAAACCGGATTGACGGCCTCCGATCATGAGGTAGCCAGTATGCTGCAGCGCAGTGGGAAGCCGATTGTGCTGGCTGTGAATAAAATGGACTCCACCGGTGTGCCGGACCCGGATTATTACGAGTTTTACAATTTGGGACTGGGAGACCCCATTGCCGTCTCAGCCGTCCACGGACATGGCACCGGTGATCTGCTGGATGCCTGCGTTCGGTATTTCCCTCCGGAACAGGAAGAAGAAGAGGATGATGATTCCATCAAGGTTGCCCTGATCGGAAAGCCCAACGTGGGTAAATCCTCTTTGACCAACCGTATTTTGGGTGAAGAGCGGGTCATCGTCAGCGATGTGGCCGGTACGACCCGGGATGCCATTGATTCCCGTTTTGAAAACAAATATGGCAAATTCGTATTTATCGATACCGCAGGAATGCGTAAAAAATCCAAAGTGGATGAAGATATCGAGCGTTACAGCGTGCTGCGCGCCACCATGGCCATTGAGCGCAGCGACGTTTGCCTGATTCTGATAGATGCCCGGGACGGGGTTACAGAGCAGGATACAAAGGTGGCGGGTTTAGCTCATGAGGCCGGGAAAGCCAGCATCATTGTGGTAAACAAGTGGGATTTAGTGGACAAGGATGACAAGACCATGGACCGATTGACGGCGGATATCCGCCGGGATCTGGGCTACATGATGTATGCCCCCATCGTTTTCATCTCTGCCATGACTGGCCAGCGGGTGGAAAAGCTGTTTGAGATGATCGTAGCGGTCAGCAATCAGGCATCCATGCGCATTACCACGGGAATGCTCAACAATGTCCTGGTCGACGCCCAGACACGCGTACAGCCCCCTACCGACAAGGGACGGCGCCTGAAAATCTATTATATGACCCAGGTCGGAATCCGGCCACCGCATTTTGTAGTATTTTGCAACGAGGCGCGGTTGTTCCATTTTTCTTATCAGCGATATCTGGAAAACTGTATCCGCAGCGTCTTTGGACTGACCGGAACCCCCATTATTCTGTCGATCCGACAGAAAGGGGATAAGGAGGATTTTTGAATGGCTGTGACTCCCGACTGGTTTCCGGCTTTTTTTCAAGGATCAAGACTGCTTTTTCTTCCAGGAGTTGCTGTGGCTGCGTATCTTCTGGGCTGTTTTAACGGCGCGGTGATTGTGTCAAAGTATATCCTGCGGGACGATATTCGCAATCACGGCAGCGGTAATGCCGGATTGACGAATTTTTACAGGACTTTCGGCGGACCGCTGACCTTTGCGGTAATCCTGACGGACGTCATCAAGGCGGTACTTGCCGTGCTGGTGGGCGTATGGGCATTTCACTCCGCAGGCCAGGAGGCCGTACTGTTCGGAAAATATTACGCTGGATTCTTTTGCATGCTGGGGCATGTGTTCCCATGGATGTTCCGTTTCAAAGGCGGAAAGGCCGTGCTGTCCGGCGGTACCATTGTAACTATGATCGACTGGCGGGTTGCATTGATACTTTGGTGCGGATTTTTGATTCTGGCAGTCCTGACCAGATACGTCTCACTCGGTTCCGTCTATGCAGGAGCGGCGTTTCCGTTTGCTACTTGGTTTGTTTTTTACGATCCAGTGCTTACGGTACTGGCTTTGATGTGCGGGGGATTGGTTGTGTGGGGACACCGGACCAATATCCGGCGGCTGCTGTCCGGCAAGGAGAGCAAGTTTACTCTGCATCACAAAAGAACGGAGGAAAAGCGATGAAAGCTGTTGTTTTGGGAAGCGGCGGCTGGGGGACGGCCCTTAGCCAGGTTCTGTGCGATAACGGGCATGATGTGACACTGTGGTCCCACAATCCGGAAAAGGCGGAGCAGATGAGTAAACAGCGTGAAAATCCGCTTTTATCCGGAGTGCATTTGCCCGAACAGATGCACATCACCGCGGATTTGGCTTGCCTGAAGGACGCTGCGCTGGTCGTTTCCGCAGCACCGTCCTATGCGGTGCGGGCAACCGGTCGTAAAATGGCTCCTTACCTGAGGCCTGATACCATCCTTGTGACGGTTTCGAAAGGAATCGAACGAGATACGAATTTGCGAATGAGCGAAATCCTGCGGGAGGAGATCAAGAATATCTGTAAAGTGGTTGCACTTTCGGGCCCTTCTCACGCAGAGGAAGTGGGTATTCGGATGCCTACAGGCTGTGTAGCGGCCTGCGAGGATGAGTCTGCAGCCAAATTTGTGCAGGATGCGTTCATGAACAATTATTTCCGGGTTTATACCAGTCCTGATATCGTAGGAGTAGAGTTGGGCGGTGCGCTGAAAAACGTGGTGGCGCTCAGCTGCGGCGTCTGCGATGGTATGGGCTATCAGGACAATACGAAGGCTTTGCTGATGACCCGTGCCATGGCTGAAATTGCCCGGCTGGGCGAAACGCTTGGCGGACAGCGAATGACCTTTGCAGGGCTTGCCGGTATGGGCGATCTGATCGTGACCTGTACCTCCATGCACTCCCGCAATCGTCGGGCCGGTATTCTGATCGGCCAGGGAAAAACAGCACAAGATGCAATGGATCAGGTGGGCGCGGTCGTAGAGGGCTATTACGCCGCGGAAAGCGTCTTTCAGCTTGGGCGGAAGGCCGGTGTTGAAATGCCGATTTGCACCTGTGCATATGAGATGCTCTACCATGGCAAACGAGTGGAAGAAGTGGTGGAAGAGCTGATGACCCGCTCCAAAAAGGACGAACTGAAAAGTGCAGGCGACTGGATGTAAAATATGAAGTCCGGCAGTTCCTCACTGCCGGGCTTCATATTTGCTTACGGAAAAAACCCCGAACCGATTGGTTCGGGGCTTTAAAACCGTCATTTGTCAGACCGCTCTGGTAACTTTGCCGGAACGCAGACACCGGGTACAAACATATACATGGCGCGGCGTACCATCGACGATCGCTTTAACACGTTTTACATTGGGCTTCCAGGGACGATTGGCACGTCTGTGGGAGTGGGAGACTTTGATACCAAAGGTAACACCCTTATCGCAAAACTCGCACTTAGCCATCCGTTGCACCTCCTTGCTGTTGCGGACTTGTAACCTGTTGATAGGCACAGCTGATATAATAACAGAAATAGTCAGGAAATGCAAGCGAATTTTTCAAAAAAATTACGTGAATTTAGAAGATGTGAAAACATACGAAACGGTTGCGAAAAAAAGGTACATATTATATAATGACTGAAGAGTATCTTTTGTAC
>QKDF01000180.1 GCA_003245395.1 Clostridia bacterium | reverse complement strand
GTGACGAGACGGACTTGAGCGGTCTGAAGCTGACCATCGACCTCAAGCGGGGCGTGGACCCCGACAAGCTGATGGCGAAGCTCTATCGCCAGACCACGCTGCAGGACACCTGCAGCTGCAACTTCAACGTACTCATCGGCGGCATGCCCCGGGTGCTGGGCGTGCGGGCGCTGCTGGAGGAATGGTGCGCCTGGCGCACGGAATCCGTGCGGCGGCGGGTCTACTTCGTCCTGGGAAAGAAAAAGGAAAAGCTGCACCTGCTCAAAGGCCTCAAGCGCATCCTGCTGGACATTGACAAAGCCATCCGCATCATCCGGGAAACAGAGGAGGAAGCCGAGGTCATCCCCAACCTGATGATCGGCTTCGGTATCGATCAGGTGCAGGCCGAGTACGTGGCGGAAATCAAGCTGCGCAACATCAACAAGGAATACATCCTCAAGCGGGTGCAGGAGACCGACGCCCTGCGGGACGAGATTGATGACCTGGAAGATCTTCTGCAAAGCCCCCAGCGAGTTCGCAAAATCCTCATCGACGAGCTGGGTGAGGTGGAGAAGAAATTCGGTGAGCCTCGCCGCACCACGCTGCTGTACAGCCACGAGGTGGAGACCTTTGATGTGGAAGACGGGGTCGAGGACTACCCCGTTACGGTCTTTTTGTCCCGGGAGGGGTACTTCAAAAAGATCACGCCGGCCTCTCTGCGCATGAACAGCGAGCAGAAATATAAGGACGGAGACGGCGCGTCCCAGAGCTTCGAGATCACCAACCGCGCCGAGATCATGTTCTTCACCGACCGGTGTCAGGTCTACAAGTGCCGGATAAGCGACTTTGACGACGCCAAGGCCAGCGTTCTGGGCGACTATCTGCCCGCCAAGCTTTCCATGGACGAAGGGGAGAGCGTAATGTTCGCCTGTCTGCCGGGCGATTATTCCGGCGCTCTGCTGTTCTTCTTTGAAAACGGCAAAGCCGCCAGAGTGGCCATGTCCGCCTACCAGACCACCTCCAACCGCCGCAAACTCACCGGAGCATATTCCGACAAATCGCCTCTGGCGGCCATCCGCCGCCTGGACGAAGAGGAGGAACTGGTCGTCTGGTCCTCGGAGCCCCGTGCTTTGATTTTCTCGTCCGCACAGCTCACTCCCAAGACGACGCGCTCCACCCAGGGTGTGCAGGTGATGACGCTCAAGCCCCGGTATCACCTGGATCGCGTAACGGCTTTGGAAGGCAGCAGCATTGTCAATCAAAGCCGCTACCGTGTGCGGGCACTCCCTGCCGCCGGCGCACTGGTGCGTGAGGAAGACTCCGAGGAAAAACAGATCGGCCTTTTGGATGAATAAACAAAACGGAGGCTCGGCATGAAAAAACACCTGAAAAGCTATGGCATTATTGCTGCAGGCTGTCTGGTCTTTGCGCTGTCGTTCGACTGGTTCTTTGCGCCCAATCAAATCGCTATGGGCGGTCTGACCGGCCTTGCGCAGATTTTCAACTTCGTGTTTCCCAGTTTGTCGGTGGGTCTGCTGGCAGCTCTGATGAATGTTCCGCTGTTTCTGGCGGGCTGGAGGTTGCTGGGGGGTCATCTGCTGATCTCCTCGCTGTTTGCCATGTTCTTCAGCTCTGCGGCCATCGATGCCATCGCCGCGCTGCATACGTTTGCTTCCACGGACCTGATGCTTGCCTGCCTGTGCGGCGGCGCCATGATGGGCTTAGGGTTGGGCATGGTCTTTTCCCAGGGGGCCACCACCGGAGGCACAGATATCATCGCGCGGCTTTTAAAGCTGAAATTCCCCTGGCTGCCCATGGGAAAGCTGATTGTGATTCCGGATTTTATTGTCATCGCGCTGGCAGCCCTGGTCTTCGGAAATATCAGCGCGGCGCTTTACGGTCTGGTGGCCCTTTATGTCTCCGCGCGGGTGATGGACAGCGTTCTGTATGGCCTGAACGAGTCCAAAGTGGCCTATGTGATCTCCGACTGCTGGAAGGAGCTCTCCGACGCCATTCTGGAGATGGACCGGGGTGTGACAATTCTGGACGCCCACGGCGCCTATACCGGGACGGAGCGGCATGTCCTGCTGGTTGCTTTTCGTCAGAGAGAAATCGTGGAAATCAAACGCACCGTTCACAACATCGATTCCCGCGCGTTTTTGATCGTGTGCAATGCCCACGACGTGCTGGGCGAGGGCTTCGGTGAGTATAAAAAGGAGGAACTCTAAGATGGAGAAATTTGCAACCGTCCGAAAGAATCTGGAAGACCATGGCTTCACCGTCTCCGAATTTGCAACCGCCGCGGAAGCCGCCGCCTATCTGAACGGGGCCATCGACGGCAAAACCGTGGGCTTTGGCGGCAGCGGAACACTGCAGACCATGGGACTGTATGAGCTGCTCAGCGCCCACAACACGGTTTATTGGCACTGGAAGACCGAGCCCAACGCCGCCCGCCGCGCCGCAATGGATACCCAGGTCTATCTCTCATCCGTCAATGCCCTGGCCGAAACCGGCGAGATGGTGAACATTGACGGTGCGGGAAACCGCGTGGCCTCCACGCTGTTTGGGCACGACATGGTATACCTGGTGATCGGCCGGAACAAACTGGCAGAGGACTATGATAAGGCGGTCTGGCGGGCTCGGAATATCGCTGCCCCTCACCGGGCGCAGCAGATGGGGAAAAAGACTCCCTGCGCAATCAAGGCCGACCGATGCTACAACTGCAAGAGTCCCGACCGTGTCTGCCGCGCTATGGTAACCCTGTGGGAGCCCATGATGATCGGAAAGACCGAAGTCGTACTGATCGACGAGGACCTGGGCCTGTAAGCTCGCTACATCTGACAAAATAGAAAGGAGGAACCGCCGTGAAACTGCGTCTTGTGCCGCTGCTGGCGGCTTGCTTGCTGCTGTGCGGCTGTTCCTCCATTCTCGACAGGGAATACAGCACGGTGGAGGCCCATTCCAGCCGCTTCTGGGAGAGCGAAGCCGCGGGCACGCTGCGGGCGGAGAGCTACCAGGATGTGGTCAACGATCTGCTGCTGCTCGTGGGGCAGCATACGGAGACGGCCGTCATCCGGCTGTATAACTACAACGACATGACCGTATCCGACCTGCTGGAAAAGGCCGCGACCGAAGTCCAGCAGGAAACACCGCTTGGCAACTATGCCGTGGAATATATCACCTCCTCCAGCGCCGTCCAGCGGGGATATTACGAGCTGTCCGTGCAGATTGGCTATCGCCGCACGGAGGATCAGATTCAGGCCATAGTGAATGCCACCAGCACGGCGGGGCTGTCCGCGTTGCTGGAATCCGCCCTGAGCGACGGCAAGCAGGAATTGGCCGTCCGGATCGGATATTGGAGCGATTCGGATTTGGCCACCGTGGAACAGACCGTGACGGACGTGCGCGCCGCCGCAGGGCTGACCGATACGCCGGAGTGGACGGTCTCTTACTATCCTGCAAATGGCCCGGTCGGCTTGATCGAATTCAATCTGAAGCCCGCCGACCAGGGGGACAGCTCTTCTGCCGGTGAAGCCGCGTCTTCTTCCAGCCAGGCGGACAGCTCCGATCAGGCTGCCCACTCCGCCGCGCCGCAGGAGAATTCCGCGGAAAAGTCGGAAGCTTGAAATTCCGGTCCTGAAAATTTGAAATATGGGTTGACAAGCGGGTCAACCTTTGTTAGAATTACTCTTGCTTCGCGGGCATAGCTCATCTGGTAGAGCGCCACCTTGCCAAGGTGGAGGTAGCGAGTTCGAGCCTCGTTGCCCGCTCCAAATAAAAAGAACAGGCTTTGGCCTGTTCTTTTTTATCGTTTTTGGCCCTCTGCAGATCAATTCTCTGTCTTGAGAACTTCAGAATTTTCGCCGGCCTCGTCCTTTGGCCGCTTCTGTTCCATCAGCCCCATGTCCACACAAAAAAAGGTGAATTCGCCGGTGGCAATCAGTTTGCCGTTCTCCTCAGCCACAATATCCACCGCCGTCAGACAGGTGGAGCGGCCGCGATGCCGGACATGGGCCTCGGCCTTGACATAGCCGTCAGCCAGATTGTGGATAAAGTGCAGTGCGCTGGTCTGCGTCACATAATATCGCCCGTCGGTATGGGCCGCGGCACCCGTGGCGTTGTCTGCCAGGGTATAGATGGCTCCGCCGTGCAGCTGTCCGTATGGGTTGCGGTTTTCCGGCCGCACTTTCATCCGGAATTCCGCCCGGTCCCGCTCCATGGATACCATCTCAATCTGATTGAACTGCAGATATCCATTGCGCTCCAGTCTGGGCGCGGCTTCTCTTTCGAATTCGTTCATGTGACACCCCTGTCTTCTGTTTGTGAATTTGTAAAGAAGTGTAACACATCCGTTTTTTGTTTTCCACTGTTATTTCAGTATTGACTTTTATCTTTTGCATTATATAATGAACATATGATCATTCGTTCATATGATTGGAGGGATAGCATGGAAGATGCTTACAATGCTGACTGCTGCGATTTTATATGCGCGCACGAGGAGATTGTCAGTACGGTTCGGCGGGAAATTCCCGATGAAGACGTCCTCTATGATCTGGCGGAGCTTTTCCGGATTTTTGGGGACTCCACCCGAATCCGAATCCTGTATGTTCTGTCCGTCTCAGAGATGTGTGTGTGCGACATCGCACAGCTGTTGGGGTTGACCCAGTCCGCCATTTCCCACCAGCTTAAGGCATTGAAAAATACCCGGCTGGTGAAATCCCGGCGGGACGGCAAGACTGTGTTTTACTCACTGGCTGACGACCATGTACGTGCCATCCTGGGCCAAGGGGTAGAGCATGTGGAAGAATAATTCAGCGGCGGTCTAAATTTTTCAGGAGGGATTTTTATGAAAAAGCGGTTTAACCTCAGCGATCTGGACTGTGCCAACTGTGCGGCGAAAATGGAAAACGCCATCCGCAAAATTGACGGAGTCAGCAGCGCCAGCGTCAATTTCATGACGCAGAAGATGACAGTGGACGCCGATGACGCCCGGTTTGATGAGATTATGCAGCAGGTGCTGGCCATATGCCGCAAGGTGGAGCCGGAGTGTGTCATTCACTTGAAATAAGGGGGGCCCATCTTTGAGCAAAAGACAAAAACGGATGCTTTGGCGCATTTTGGCGGCGGCGGTTTTGTTGGCGGCGGTCAGGCTGCTGGCGCCCCCTTTTCTGCCCGTGTGGCTGTTTTATCTGATTCCCTATGTGATCACCGGCTGGGACGTTTTGTGGGACGCAGTCCGCAATATTGTCCACGGGCAGGTGTTTGACGAGAATTTTCTCATGGCTCTTGCCACCGTGGGCGCCTTCGGCACCGGTGAATACAGCGAAGCTGTGGCCGTCATGCTGTTTTATCAGGTGGGTGAGCTGTTTCAGAGCTATGCCGTGGGCAAATCCCGCCAGTCTATCGCCGACCTGATGAATATCCGCCCGGACAGTGCCAATGTGGAACGGAACGGGGAAGTTACAGAAGTGGACCCGGAAGATGTGGAAGTGGGGGAAATCATCGTCATCAAGCCCGGAGAGCGTGTTCCGCTGGACGGTCTGGTGGAAGACGGCGTTTCCACTCTGGACACTGCGGCATTGACAGGAGAATCCGCCCCCCGGGACGTGGCTGCCGGAGACACCATTCTCAGCGGCTGCGTGAACCAACGCGGCGTTCTGCGGGTGCGGGTAACGAAAATCAGCGAGGACTCCACCGTCTC
>QKDF01000060.1 GCA_003245395.1 Clostridia bacterium | reverse complement strand
CATTTTCAAGATGGCCGACATTCTGCAGGACGTACGCGCCCTGAACGAAAATGGCGACGACGACGCAACCGAGATCAAGGGCCTGGTCAAGATGCTCAACCCCAAGTATAATGCCGAGCACTGCGAGGACGCCCGTTTCCTGGGCCGGGGCACCTGCACCGTCTCCCAGATTTTCTATACCTCTCCTTCCCGCTGCGCTGTGGCGGATTCCTGCGCCATCTCCATCGACCGCCGCATGACCGCCGGTGAGACCTGGGAATCCTGCCTGGAGGAAATCCGGAATCTGCCCGCTTGCAAGAAGTACGGCGACGATGTGAAGGTCTCCATGTATATGTATGACCGTCCCGCCTGGACCGGTCTGAAGTATGAGACCGAGTGCTATTTCCCCACCTGGATCAACAAGGAGACCGCTTCCCATGTTCAGGCTCTGGCCGACGCCCACAAGGCGCTGTACGGCGAGGTGCGCATCGGCGACGAAAAGGCCATGCACCTGCGCAACCGTCCTCTGATCGACAAGTGGACCTTCTCCACCAACGGCGTGGCCATTCAGGGCCGGTACGGCATCCCCTGCGTGGGCTTCGGCCCCGGCGCCGAGTCTCAGGCTCACGCCCCCAACGAGATCACCTGGAAGCAGGATCTGGTCACCTGCGCGGCTGTCTACGCCGCCATGCCGGGTCTGTACAAGGGCAAGGGCGACGAGGACGTGTGTGAATTCCGCGGCGGCAAGACCAACAACAACATTCAGTAAATCACGATAGATAAAGGGGTTATGGATCATGTCTAAAAACGTAGAGCTGGCAAAGCATCTGGAAAAGCTGCACATCAACAATATGTACAAGAACGACTTCTACTGGACCTGGGACAAGACCGACGAGGAGCTGGAGGCCATCTTCACTGTCGCCGACGCCCTGCGGGACCTGCGGGAGCGCAACAAGTCCACCCGGATTTTCGACTCCGGCCTGGGCATCTCCATCTTCCGTGACAACTCCACCCGCACCCGCTTCTCTTTCGCTTCCGCCTGCAACCTGCTGGGTCTGAACGTACAGGATCTGGACGAGAAGAAGTCTCAGATCGCCCACGGCGAAACCGTCCGTGAGACCGCCAACATGGTGTCCTTCATGGCCGACGTCATCGGCATCCGCGACGATATGTTCATCGGCGAGGGCCACAAGTATCAGAAGACCTTCATGGATGCCGTGACCGAAGGCTATCGCGACGGCATTCTGGAACAGCAGCCCACTCTGGTCAACCTGCAGTGCGATGTGGATCATCCCACCCAGTGCATGGCCGACATGCTGCACATCATCCACCAGTTCGGCGGCGTGGAGAACCTGAAGGGCAAGAAGATCGCCATGACCTGGGCCTACTCCCCCAGTTATGGCAAGCCCCTGTCCGTGCCCCAGGGCGTCATCGGTCTGATGACCCGCTTCGGCATGGATGTGGTTCTGGCCCATCCCGAGGGATATGACGTGATGCCCGAAGTAGAGAACATCGCCCACAAGAACGCAGCTGCCACCGGCGGCTCCTATAAAAAGGTCGCCACCATGGAAGAGGCCTTTGATGGCGCCGATATCGTCTATCCCAAGTCCTGGGCGCCTTTTGCCGCCATGGAGCAGCGCACCAAGCTGTATCAGGCTGGCGATCAGGCGGGCATTGACGCTCTGGAAAAGCAGCTGCTGGCTCAGAATGCCCAGCACAAGGACTGGACCTGCTCCGAGGAGATGATGAAGCGGACGAAGGACGGCAGCGCTCTGTATCTGCACTGCCTGCCCGCCGACATCACCGGACTGAGCTGCCCGGAGGGCGAAGTGGATGCCAGCGTATTTGACCGTTACTTGGTCCCCCTGTACAAGCAGGCATCCTTCAAGCCCTATGTCATCGCCGCCATGATCATGATGTCCAAGGTGAAGGATCCCGTGGCCGCTCTGATGGCCCTGGAGGGCAGCGACGCCAAACGCAAGCTGTTCTAAAGAAAGCCTCCGGCATACGCCGGAGAGCATGCGGATATTTGATTAAAGGGGAAAGTCACCATTATGGGTAAGCGTATTGTCATTGCATTGGGCGGAAACGCACTGGGCAACAACCTGCCGGAGCAGATGGCCGCTGTGAAGTACACGGCCCGCGCCATTGTGGACCTGATTGAGGAGGGCCATCAGGTCGTGGTCGCCCACGGCAACGGTCCTCAGGTGGGTATGATCAATGTGGCGATGACCACCCTCTCCCGCGAAGACCCCAAACATCCCATGGCGCCCATGTCGGTGTGTACTGCCATGAGCCAGGGCTATATCGGGTACGATCTGCAAAACTCTCTGCGTGAAGAGCTGCTTAACCGCGGCATGCACGAATCTGTGGCCACCATCCTCACTCAGGTGGAAGTAAATCCGAATGACCCCGCCTTCCAGCATCCCTCCAAGCCCATCGGTACATTCATGACCGAGGAAGAGGCTGAGGAAATGCGCCGCAGAGGCAACGCGGTGATGGAGGACGCCGGCCGGGGTTGGCGCCGCTGCGTGGCGTCTCCCAAGCCCGTCTCCATCATTGAGATCGAGACCATCCGCACCATGGTGGATGCCGGGCAGATTGCCATCGCCGTGGGCGGAGGCGGCATCCCTGTGATCCGTGAGGGCAACCACCTGCGGGGTGCGGGCGCCGTCATCGACAAAGACTTCGCCTCCGAACTCCTGGCTGAGGAGCTGGATGCCGACAGTCTGATCATCCTCACCGCCGTGGAAAAGGTGGCCGTCAACTTCGGCAAACCGAACCAGCAATGGCTGGACACGCTGACGCCGGAGCAAGCGCGCAAGTATGAGGCCGAAGGGCAGTTAGCTCCCGGCTCCATGCTGCCCAAGGTGCAGGCAGCCGTCAAGTTCGCAGAATCCAAGCCGGGCCGCACAGCCCTCATTACCCTGCTGGAAAAGGCGAAAGACGGCATCTCCGGAAAGACCGGAACCTCTATCCGGCAGTAATTGGAAATAATTTCACAAAAAGAGAGCGGAAAACCCGCTCTCTTTTTGGTTGTTTTTCAGATGTCTTGACATTTTGCACGGAAAAAGGCTGGGCTTTTTTTCAAAATTTTGCGTTAAACTTTAAAAGTTTGTTAATTTTCGAGTTGAATTTTTAAGGTTAACCTTGTATGATACTTCTATTGAGGATTCTCGGTCATCCTTGCATTACTTGTCAACAATTATAAGGAGGAAACAAAATGAAGAAGTTCCTTGCTCTGCTGCTGGCAGGCATGATGGCTATGAGCCTGGCTGCCTGCGGCAACTCCACTCCCGCGTCCAGTTCCGGCTCCTCTTCTGGCTCCGCCGGCTCTGCAGCCACTTCCACCAGTACATCTGATTTCAAGGTCGGCGCCATCATGGTGGGCGACGAAAATGAAGGGTACACCTATGCGCACATCGAGGGTGTCAAGGCCGCCTGCAAAGCGCTGGGTATTCCCGATTCCAACATTATCTTCAAGTATTCCGTCGGTGAGGACGAAAAATGCTACGATGCAGCCGTCGACCTGGCTGAGCAGGGCTGCAACATCATTTTCGCCAACTCCTTCGGTCACGAGACCTACATGATGGAAGCTGCCAAGGATTATCCCGACATCTACTTCGCACATGCTACCGGCACCCATGCCAAGACTGCCGGCCTGACCAACTTCTGCAACTATTTCGACAACATCTATGAGGCCCGCTATGTCTCCGGTATCGTGGCTGGCCTGAAGCTCAAGGAAATGATGGATTCCGGCACCGTGAAGGATCCCTATATCGGCTACGTAGGCGCTTATCCCTATGCCGAAGTGGTTTCCGGCTACACCTCTTTCTTCCTGGGCATCCAGTCCATCGTGCCCGATGCACATATGGACGTGACCTACACCAACTCCTGGTTTGACCAGACCGCTGAAGCCGAGGCTGCCAACTCCCTGATTTCCCGCGGCTGCGTTATCATCGGCCAGCACGCCGACTCTACCGGTGCTCCCTCTGCTGTTGAGGCTGCCTATAAGGCCGGCAACACCAACGTCTACTCCGTTGGCTACAATGTGGATATGCTCTCCGTCGCTCCCGACGTGGCTCTGACCTCTCCCCAGAACAACTGGGAAGTTGCCTACGAAGAGATCATCAAGACCGCTATGGACGGCGGCACCCTCAAGAGCGATTACTGCTATGGTTATGCCGACAACGGCGTACAGCTCTCCGCTCTGGGCTCTGCCTGCGCTCCCGGCACCCAGGACGCAGTTGACGCTGCGATTGCCGCCATCAAGGACGGCAGCCTGCATGTGTTTGACACCTCCACCTTCACCTGCCCGGCTCCCAAGGATGGCGATACCTCCTATGCTGTGGATGCCAACGGTGTCGTTACGCACGCTTTCGCTTCCGATACCAACGGTGACTTTGTCAACGATGCCGACGAGGCTATCTCTGACGGTTACTATCATGAGTCTTACTTCCAGTCCGCTCCTTCCTTCTCTCTGCGGATTAACGGTATCACTGAGCTCAACTAAGCACTGCGTCCCAACGGAGGGGCTGCCTAAAGGCAGCCCCTCTTTTTTTATGCAATTTGCAGAAGAATTTTTCCATCAGTTTTCTTCTTTATAGACTGCTTTCCTAAAAAAAGGTGGATCTTTTAAAAAATTTGTTAGGTTTCCAATTTACATCATACCCGATCCATGATATACTCATACCAGGAAAAGCAGGCCCGCCGGTTCCGTTACCGGCCCCTCCAGTTCAACCAGGAAAGGATGGTCTTTTTGGACACTGTAACCGCAGTCCAGATGAAGCAAATCACCAAGCGATTCGGCGAAGTGATTGCCAATGACAAGGTGGACCTTGAACTCAGGCGCGGCGAAATTCTCTCACTTCTGGGTGAGAATGGCAGCGGAAAAACCACGCTGATGAATATGCTCGCCGGTATCTATTACCCCGATCAGGGGCAAATCCTGGTCAATGGAAAAGAGGTCTCCATCTGCTCTCCCAAGGACGCCTTTGACCTGGGAATTGGTATGATCCATCAGCACTTCAAGCTGGTGGACGTTTTTACCGCGGCCGAAAACATCGTGCTTGGCCTGAAGGAAGACGGCAAGCTTGACCGCAAAGCCATCGCCGCCCGTGTCAAGGAAATTGCCGACCGTTATGGATTCGATATCGACCCCAACCAGAAGATCTATGACATGTCTGTGTCCCAAAAGCAGACGGTGGAAATTGTCAAGGTACTTTACCGGGGCGCCGACATTCTGATTCTGGACGAACCCACCGCTGTTTTGACCCCGCAGGAAACAGACAAGCTGTTTGCCGTCATGCGGAACATGAAAAAAGACGGCAAAGCGCTCGTTATCATCACCCACAAACTCCATGAGGTGATGGACGTGTCCGACCGGGTGGCCGTGCTGCGCAAGGGCCAGTTTATCGGCGATGTGGCTACCGCCGACACCAGCCCACAGAAGCTCACCGATATGATGGTAGGCCATGCAGTCACGCTGAATATCGACTGTCCCAAGGCGGAAAAAGTGACACAGCGTATTGAGGTGCAGCATCTGACGGTCCGGGACAAGGACGGCGTATGCCGCCTGTCGGATGTGAATTTCACCGCTTTCGGCGGCGAAATTCTGGGCATCGCCGGCATTTCCGGCTCCGGACAGAAACAGCTGCTGGAGGCAATTGCCGGACTGCAGCCCTGCGACATCAGCAGCAGCATCATCTATACCG
>QKDF01000111.1 GCA_003245395.1 Clostridia bacterium | reverse complement strand
TATTAGGTTCCTGCCGCCAACGACAATTGCCCAGTCGTACCATTGATTGTTACAACAATTCCGTGTGCTGTGTATTTAACTGACGTCAATGCCTGTACCGGCTCCAGCTTTATTAACTCAGCAGTATAACTTGTTGAAGCAGTGCTGGTATTACTAATGGTAGAAGACCCATCTGCAGCAATAGTTATCGTAGTATTAGCCGTGGAAGAGGTTAATACAACATCGCCGCTTGCAATTAATGTTTGATAGGAGTGTGCTACAATGTTTGCATATTCCTCATCAGTTGCTTCTTTGGCTTTGTCCGTAAATCCAGCCAGTCTGGGGATTGCGATGGCTGCCAGGATGCCCAGGATTGCGATGACGACGATGAGTTCGATCAGGGTGAAGCCCTTCTTGTTTTTCAACAATTTTTTCATTTCGATCACCTTTCTTTTCTGTTCCTGTTTTTTTATTGATCCACATCGGAGAGTTCCCCTATGTTTCACGCTCATATTATACCGGCGGCCGACGAATTCAGACAAATTTCAGGGAATTATTTTTCATTCTCCAGTTCATCCCGCATGATTTCCAGACTGCGCTCTTTAATCCTGCTGACGGTTCGCTGGGTGATCCCCATCTCGTCGGCCACCTGCTGCTGAGACATATTGCGATAAAAAATCATATCCAGCACTTTTCGCTGAAGGTCACTCAGCGCGCGGGCCGCCTGCGCCAGCGTGAGCTTATCCTCGATGGGCAGATGGAACGACTCATATGTCAGGCCGCGGATCTTGGCGGTGTCAATTTCGTCAAAGCGGACCAGACCCGCCCGCATCACCTCGGCCACACTCTCCGGCTTTACGTTCAGCTCCCGCGCAATATAGGCGATGGGCGGGGGGATACCCTTGCGCTGGATATACCCCTCCACAATGCCGTCCACCTTGAATTGCAGCTCCATGATGCAGCCGGGGCGATAAAAGGAGGTTTCTTTACGCACCATATGCCGGATTTCGCCCATAATGCAGTGGGAGGCATAGGTGACAAAGCTGGCCTGCTGATCGGGCTGATAGTTTTTCAGCGCCTTCATAAGCGCAAGGCACCCCGTTTGAAAAAGATCGTCCCAGTCACACGCTCCGCCATAAAGCCGGATATAATACCGGATCAGGCCAGACGCCGCGGACACGACCTCTTGTGCGGAGTCCTGGTCCTTGCAGCGGAAGTAGCGATCCGCAGCCTCATTCAATTTCTGAGATCGGTCCACAGCTTCCATAAGACGCCTTTCAGGTCAGGCCTTACTGTACAGTTTGCAGCATATCAAACATCGGCATTACCATGGAGATCGCAATAAATCCCACGATAACCGCCATGAACAGAATCAAAATCGGCTCCAAAAGGGAAAGCATGCGCTGGACTTCCATCTCTACTTCTTCATCATAGATGTTTGCCGTCTTCTCCAAAATGTCGTCCAGACTGCCGGATTCCTCACCGATTTCCACCATGCTGGAGACCATGGGCGGGAAATACCCCATCTTTCGGATGGGAACAGAGAGCGCCGTGCCTTTCCGGATATCTTCCCGGGCCGACATCAGGCCCTCCGCAATCACGGCGTTGCCCACCGCGCCGGCCACGTCCTCCATGGCCTCCAACAAAGGAATGCCGCTGGTGATCAAAGTCGAAAGTGTCCGGGTAAACCGCGCGCTGGCCACCTTCTGCGTCAGCCCCTTAATCACGGGAATCCGCAGCTTCCAGCCATCCACCGTCAGCCGCCCTTCCTTTGTGGCCACAAAGCGGCGAGCCAGGTAAATCAGGGCGGCAATTCCAATCAGGAGGATGTACCAGAAATGTTTCAGCCCATTGCTGAGGAAAATCAGCATGCGTGTGGGAGCGGGAAGGGAGACCCCGCTGCCGTCAAACATTCCGATAAAGGTAGGCATTACAGTGGTGAGGAGAAAAGCGACCACAGCCACGCAGGCGATAGACAGGACGATGGGGTAAACCATTGCGCTTTTTACGCGGTTGTTGATTTTGTTCTCCTTTTCGTAATGTATCGCGATGCGCTGCATCACAGTATCCAGGCTGCCGCTGGCTTCGCCTGCCTCCACCATCTGGATCATAAGCTCAGGGAAGACATCCCGGTGCTTTTTAAGCGACTCCGAGAAAATCAGTCCCTTCTGCACATCCTCATAAAGTTCCGCCATGACGTCTCGAAGGCGCTTATTCTGTGTTTGCTGCCGCAGGATGTCAAGGGAATTGACAATGGTGACACCGGCGCCCAGAACGGTGGCAAACTGGCGGCAGAACACGGCGATATGCTTGATTCGAACCTTCCCGAATATGGGAAGCGTGTTGATGTCTTTTCCCGTGATAACTTCTTCGATGCTGACGGGATAATAATGACGCTGACGGATTCGGGACAGCATTTCGGAATAGGAGGCCGCGGCTTCGCTGCCTTCCTTTTCGACCCCCTGCGCCGTTAATGCTTTGAAATGATAGAGCGGCATAAAACTCCGGGCCCCCTTTCCATAAGTCCGCGCGATGGACTGAGATTAAATGGCATCAAATCTGGCTTTTAACGTAGTCGTGATCATAGCAATACGTCAGAACAGAATCTCTGGAAATTATATTTTGGTGATAGAGTTCAAGCAGGTCATTGTCCATCGTATGCATGCCGAATTTTGCACCTGTTTGAAGACTGGACTGAATCTGGTGTGTTTTCCCCTCGCGGATCAAATTTCGGATCGCGTTTGTGGAAACCATGACTTCGAACGCGCCGACGCGACCCTTTTCATTTTTTTTGACAATCAGCTGTTGGGAGATGATACCGTTGAGAATCTCGGCCAACTGAACGCGTACCTGCTGCTGCTGATAGGGCGGGAAGATATCGATGATGCGGTCGATGGTATTTGCGGCGCCCATGGTATGCACCGTGGAGAGAACAAGGTGTCCGGTTTCCGCTGCGGTAACAGCAATGGAAATGGTTTCGAGGTCGCGCATTTCGCCGACCAGAATGACATCAGGGTCTTCGCGCAGTGCGGCGCGCAGACCATTGGCAAAACTCTTGGTGTCACTGCCCACCTCTCTCTGATTCACCATGCTTCTCTTGTGCTGGTGCAGGTATTCGATGGGGTCCTCCAAAGTGATAATGTGGCAGCCGCGCTCCGTATTGATCAGGTCAATCATGGAGGCAAGAGTCGTTGATTTACCGGAACCGGTGGGCCCGGTGACAAGAATCAGTCCCCGCTGCTTACGCGACAATTCCGCCGCGATGGAGGGAAGCCGCAGCTCTTCCATGGTTGGTATTTTCCCGTGCACAACGCGCAGCGCCATTCCGAAGCTGCCGCGCTGTTTGTATGCGTTCACGCGGAACCGGCCAAGGTTGTTCATACCGAAGGAAAAGTCATACTCCCCGACGCTTTCCAGGATGGAAAAGCGTTCGGGATTCAAGATCTCCTTGACCATTTCAAGTGTGTCGGAAGGAGTCAGCGGTTGATCACCGACTGGCACCAGCGCGCCGTCGGTACGCAAAATGGGCGGCTTCCCCACCGTGATGTGCAAATCGGAAGCATTCACCGCGATGGCCTGGGACAGATACTCCTGAATAGTCATATACTCTCCTTCTCAATCCATCGAATACGTAATGCGGAGGAGCTCATCCGTGGTGGTTACTCCACGGAGAACAAGCTCCCGGCAACTATCATGCAGGGTTGTCATACCGAGATCCAAAGCGATTTTTTTCAATTCCCCCATCGGCGCACCCGTATCGACGGCGTCTTTGATCCGGTTTCGCATGGGCAGAATCTCATGGATTGCAGTTCGTCCCTTGTACCCGGAGTTTCCGCAGGCGGCGCAGCCTCGTCCCCGGTACAACATGATATTATCGTCCGAAATACCCAGCAGCCGCTTCTCTCGTTCACTGGGGTGATAGGATTCTTTGCAGGCAGTACATATTTTTCTGGTCAGACGCTGAGCGACCACGCCCACCATGGCGCTTGATACCATATAGGGCTCAATTCCCATGTTCATCAGGCGCGAAATCGTGGAAACGGAGTCGTTTGTATGGATGGTACTGAGCACCAGATGCCCGGTAATGGCGGCACGGACGGCAATCTCAGCGGTTTCGGCATCCCGGATTTCTCCGATCATGATGATATCCGGGTCCTGACGCAGAATGGATCGCAAGCCGGTTGCAAAGGTGTAGCCGGCTTTCGTATTCACTTGGGATTGGTTCACGCCGTTCAGGCGGTATTCCACAGGGTCCTCAATCGTGATGATATTGCGCCCGATGGTATTGAGTTCCTTCAGCATGGCATAGAGAGTGGTGGTTTTACCTGAACCCGTCGGGCCCGATACCAAAATGATGCCGTAAGGGTTCTGAATGATTTCTTCAAACAGACGCAGATTTTCCTGTGAAAAGCCCAGCTCGTGTTTGCTGATGATGGTGGCGCTGCGGTCAAGCAGGCGGATGACGATTTTCTCGCCATAAACCGTTGGCATTACCGAAAGACGCATATCCACCACACGGCCATCCACCGTCATTTCAACCCGGCCGTCCTGCGGGACGCGCTTTTCTGCAATATCCATACTTCCTATAATCTTGATGCGGGTGGTGATGGCGGAATGGCTGGTTTTTTCCATTCGCATGATTTCCCGCAGTTCACCGTCCAGACGGAAACGGATACGCAGATCATTTTCCATCGGCTCGATGTGAATATCGCTGGCATTGAGCTGCACTGCCTGCCGGATCAGGGAGTTCAGCAATTTTACCACCGGCGCGGAATCGACGTTGGCCAGCAGCGCTTCGTCGATATCGGTGATATCGTCTGCGTGATAGCTCTTGTTGAATTCTTCTACTGCTTTTTCCGCTGAGTTTTTTTCATAGTAGATGCCAATGAAACGTTGGATTTGGCCCGAGGGCGCTCCAACCGATTTCACACGAAGGCCTGTGGCAAGCTTGACATCGTCAACCGCGAACATATTCGCCGGATTTTCCATGGCGAGGGTCATCAGATCATCCTCCAGCTTAATGGGGATAATCGTATGGCGCCGCGCGAGTTTTTCAGAAATCAGCAGGGGAACTTCGGGAGGAATATAGATCTGTTCCAGATCCAAATCATATCTGCTGCCCTGCTGGTCAAGCGCGGAAATAAGTTGTTCCAGAGAAATAACCCCCTGTTCCATCAAAATCGCGCCCAGTCTCCGGTGTGATGTTTTCTGCTGCTTCAAAGCAAGATCCAATTCATCCTGCGTGATGTAGTTTAATTTAAGTAAAATGTCGCCTATTCGCAAAGTTTCTGCAATTTCCACGTTTCCCATACTCCGTTTTTTTGTTATGTCAGTGGCTGCGAATCCAGAAAATAAACCACCTCTGCACGGGTCATGGAGGCTGCTTTATCTGTCAGACCGGGTGACGTGTACCCGGTTTTCTGCTGGATAGCAAGGGCTGTATCGTCCCACTTAAAATCCGGCTGATTCAGAATCCTGCGCATAACCAGTTCAAACTCTTCATAGCTGGTAGAAGCATTCGGACGAAGCGTGCCGTCTCCGTAACCGATGAAGACTCCCCGCATATAACCCTTGTAAAAGGCTTTCTCCACGGCGGTAAGGGACTGCCCCAATTCGGAATAATCGGAAAACTGCGTCAGATCGATTGTATTGTCCGGTGCATCCCACTGGTAGAATTTATCGAGCATCATGATAAATTCACCTCTTGTAATGGGACCG
>QKDF01000281.1 GCA_003245395.1 Clostridia bacterium | reverse complement strand
CCATGTGTTTCGATGCGGCTTCGGGACAAACGGAGCCGGTACAGGCTGATTTTGTGGCCCACGAGTTCCACGGCACCGGCGACGTGTTTGCCAGCGTGCTGACCGGCGCGCTGATGCGGGGCGAGTCCCTGACCGGCGCGGCCACGCAGGCGGCGGAGTTTGTGCGGGCTTGTGCCGAGCGGACGGCTGCCGAAAACCTTCCCATGCGGGAGGGTGTGGATTTTGAGCCGCTGTTGGGACAGCTAACGGAAAGGGTGCAAAACGGATGAACAACACAGTGCGTCTGCCCTCCGCCCGGCGGGTGAACGCAATGTACACACTTTTGCACATGACCTATTGGGCCATGTTCGCCGCCTTTGCGGGCTATCAGACCGCCCTGCTGCTGGGTCGGGGCTTCACCAGCGGGCAGGCCGGGGTTTTAGCGGCTGTCCGGTGCCTGGCCGGAATTCTGTCCCAGCCGCTGTTGGGAGGCTGGGCCGACCGGCACCCACGCGTACCGCTGAAGTATATTCTGGAGGCGTGCTTGGGGGCATCCCTGCTTGTAAACGTGGTGTTTTACTCGGCCCGCCCGGGCTTTGGGGGGACGGCGCTGCTGCTGCTGGCGCTGGGGGCGCTGGAGCTCAACGCCTATCCGCTGCTGGACTCCCTGGCCGTGCAGTTTATCGGCGCGGGTGTGAACGTACATTATAGTCTGGGACGGGGCATGGGATCATTTTCCTATGCGGTGGCCTGCGTGCTTCTGGGCGCCCAGGCGCTGCGCTTCGGTACCGAAACGGTGCTGCTGACCCACGGGGGACTGCTGCTGGCGTTGATGCTGGCGATCTTCCTGTATCCCACGTTTCCACCTGAGGCGATGCCCCGATTTCGAGTGGGCGAGCAGCCCCATTCGATCCGATACCTGCTGACCGGCAATCCCTCGTACACGCTGATGCTCTGTGCTGTGTTTTTCTCCATAGCCGCGGTGCTGCCCATTGTCAGCTTTATGGTGAATATTGTCATGGATCGGGGAGGGACGACCGGGGATCTGGGTACGGCGCTGTTCCTTATGGCGGCGTCCGAACTCCCCGCTGCTTTTTTATTTCAGTTTTTGTGGCCGCGGGTGGGAACCCGCCGCATGCTGACCGCGGCGGTATTCTTTATGGCAGTGAAGCCGCTGCTGTTTCTGTCTGCGTCCACGCTCACCGGCGTCCTGGCCGTGCAGCCGATTCAGATGCTGGGATACGGGCTGTTTACGCCGGCCTCCGTCTATTTTGCCAGTGAAAATGTCTCTCCTGTTGACCGGATCCGGGGACAGAGCCTGATGATGATGGCTTCCAACGGAATGGGCGGTGTGGCGGGCAACTTTCTCGCGGGCTTTTTCATCGACTGGGGCGGTGTAAATGCCATGCTGATGTTTTGCCTGACCTGCGGGATCATTGGGCTTGTGCTGGCCCTGCTGTCCGGACAAATTTCCAAAAAATATTAAAATTTCCTTGACTTTCCATCTGGTGGAAGGTGTATACCGGTACTGTAGACGCACAGCGCCCGGGAGAGGGCGGGAAAGGAAATTTATTATGAAGCACAGACTGCAAAAACGCGGCGGCGCTGCGCTGCTGGCTCTGGCGCTTTGCCTGAGTCTGGTGATTCCGGCATGGGCCGCGGAGCCGTCTGCGGACCTGAGCACCGAAGCGCAGACGGCCGTCACCTATGCCGCGCAGTACGGCGCGGCGGACAGCATTCAGTATGCCCTATGGCAGGACGGCGCGGTGACACTCACCGGCCACGCAGGAGCTTACTCCCGCACGGAGAACCGGGCGCTGACCGACGACGATCTCTACGGCATCGGCTCCGTGAGTAAGATGTATACCACGGCTGCCGTTATGCGTCTGGCGGAGCAGGGAAAGCTCTCCCTGGATGCACCGGTTACCCGATACCTGCCCAAGTTCACCATGGCGGACGAGCGGTATAAGCAGATCACCGTGCGGATGCTGCTCAACCACTCCTCCGGATTGATGGGGACTTCCTCCAGCGACGCATTTTTGTTTGACGATCCAGATCAGAGCGCCACGGAGGATCTTTTGACCCGACTGTCCACCCAGCGGCTCAAGGCCGATCCGGGGGCGTACAGCGTCTACTGCAACGACGGCTTCACGTTGGCCGAACTGGTGGTGGAGGCTGTCTCCGGCAAGGATTTTATGGACTATGTCCGGGCCAATCTGCTCACGCCCGCAGGGCTGGACAATACCTATGCGCCGCAGGACAGCTTTGACACCGCCCGCCTTGCCAAGACCTATGCGGATACCACGGATACCCGGGCCCTGCCTCAGGACACCATCGGCATCGTGGGTACCGGCGGGCTGTACGCCACCGCTTCGGACATGGCCGCATTCGGCGGTGCTTTGACGGGAACCGGCCTGCTTGCCGCGCGGTCCACCTCCGCCATGGCCGGCCCGGAATATGACAAGGGGCTGTGGCCCGACGGCTCTTTGGGCGCGGTGTCCTATGGTTTGGGTTGGGACTCTGTGGAGTCGTATCCTTTTTCCCAGAGCAATATCCAGGTGCTGGTTAAGGGCGGCGACACCCTGCGCTATCACGCGGCGATGATGGTCGTGCCCGCCTATCACATGGCGGTGGCGGTGCTGTCCTCGGGCGGTGTATCCACCTATAATGAAATGGCGGCGGCCCGCATTCTGATTGCGGCGCTGGCAGCAAAGGGCGTGACGGTGGATGAATCGGTTCCGGCGTTTCCCGATGCCGCGCCCGCGGCGATGCCGTCCGATTTGCCCGCGGCCTCCGGCTACTACGGGTCCTCCGTGCAGCAGATGAAATTGGCGGTGGCGGCAGACGGGACCATGACCATCCACTCTTTAACGTATCCCCAGGCGCCGGAGCAGACATTCACCTATTGCAGCGACGGTTCCTTCCGGGATGCCTCAGGCGCGGCGCTTTTGAAGCTGGTACAGGAGACAAACGGGCAGACGTATCTTTATGAGCAGGCGTATACCCCCATTCCCGGACTGGGCGTGCTGCCCACTGCGGACTATGCGGCGGTAAAGCTGCCGGATAATCAGCCCGACGCGCAGGCGCAGGCGGCCTGGGACGCGGCGGCAGTCATGGACTTTGTACCCATGAACGAGCGGTATTCCTCCCAGGTGTATCTGGCGCTGTCTCAGGCACAGACTTCTTCCCAGACATCGGAAACTGTGCCGGGATACATCAGTGCGGACAGAATTATCAGCGCGACTCAGGCACTCTACACGCCCCAGATTCCCGGATTGTACGGACGGGATGGAAGCGACCTGACCCTGACGGAGAAAAACGGCGTCATGTGGCTGCAGACCGACTCCGATTTGTACATGGCCAGCTCCGGGCTGATCGACCTGTTTACAGGCGGCGGCTGGTCGTATACCACGGTGCAGACCGACGGCTATGCCCGCTGGTACAAGACGGGCGCGGCAGCCGGACAGACCATGACGGTTCAGCTGCCGGCAGACGCGGGCTTCTGGGTCTACGATGCAGATGGAAAACTCACCGCCTCCTCCGTACTCTGGGGGGATACCAAGGCGGTTCTGCCCGCGGGTGGACTGGTGGTGTTTGCCGGTGATGCGGGCGCCCGGTTCCACCTCCGTTTCACTGCCTGAGGGTAAACAAGCGTTCAAAAACAGCGGGGTCTGTGGCTCATTTTGAGCCGCAGACCTCATTTTATTTTTAATTCCGCTTCTTAATGTAAATTCTTTCCTTTCTTTCTTGTGCAGGCCAACAAAAAAGGTAAAACAATCAAACTTTTCGTTGTGCTGATTGGCTAATTATTATATAATGACAATTATAAAACGGCGCCTGGCAAAGATCCATCGCCCAGCAACAAATCGAAGGGAGTACAATCATATGACTGCAAAGGACATTCGCAACATTTGCTTATTGGGCCACGGCGGAAACGGTAAGACTTCCTTGGTAGAGTCTATGCTGTATCTGACCGGAGGCACGGATCGTTTGGGGAAGGTTACGGACGGAAATACCGTGTGCGACTATGATCCAGAGGAGATCAAGAGGAAAATTTCGATCTCCATGAGCATTGCGCCCATCGATTTCAAAGGCGTTCGGATCAACGTGATCGATACGCCGGGTTATTTTGATTTTTCCGGCGAGGTGCTGGAGGCGCTGCGGGTCGCAGATGCCGGCATCATCGTCTGCTCCGCCAAAGGCGGTATTTCGGTAGGAACCGAAAAGGCATGGAAATACCTGCAGGAGCGCAATATGCCCCGGGCCATCTATATTTCCAAGACGGATGAGGAGGGCGGCGATTTCAACGCTGCCTGGGAATCCCTGCGGGAGAAATTTGGGCGGGCTGTTTGCCCCACCATGATGCCCATGTGGGACGAAAATAAGAAGATCGATGCCCTGCTGGACATCGTTTATAAAAAGGCCTATGAGCTGAGACCCAACGGCCGCCGTGAGGAAATCCCCATTCCGCCCGACAAGGTGGAAGTGGTGGAAAACTTCTATCAGCAGTTGTGCGAATCCGTGGCTGAGACCTCCGAAGCCATGATGGAAAAATTCTTTGCTGGAGAGCCTTTTACCGAGGAAGAGATTGTGAAAGGCCTGCATATGGGTGTGCGAGATCTGACGCTGTGCCCGGTTATGTGCGGCAGCGCGTTTTCCGGCATCGGCACCCAGACCGTGCTGGATACGGCTGTCAAGCTGTTCCCCAACCCGGTGGAGATCCCCAACCGCAAGGGCGTGGACGCCGATGGCAGCCCCGTGGAGATCGAACTCACTGAGGATGGCAACCCTTATGCCTTTGTGTTTAAAACCACATCTGATCAGTATGGCCGGTATTCTTACTTCAAAGTGATCTCCGGCAAGGTCATGGCCGACATGCCGGTGGTGAATGCCACCACCGGTGAGACTATGAAGTTGGGCCACCTGTACAGCATGAAGGGAAAAAAGGCGGTTGAGGTGAAGGAAGTCTGCTGCGGCGACATTGCTGCCGTGGCGAAGATGGATAAGGTTAAGACCGGGGATACCCTCTGCTCAGCCAAGAACGTGGTGAAGCTCACTGGAATCCCCTTCCCGGAGCCCTGCTATTCTCAGGCGATTGCACCCAAGACCCGCGGCCAGGAGGACAAGGTGGCCGGTGGCTTGACGCGGCTCAACGAAGAGGATTTGACCTTCAGCGTGACGAACAACGCCGAAACCCACCAGATGGTTCTCTCCGGTACCGGCGACATCCAGCTGGATGTGCTGCGGTCCAAACTGCTCACCCGCTTCGGCGTGGAGACGGAGCTCTCTCCCGTTCGGGTGGCGTACCGCGAGAAGATCCGCAAGAAGGTAAAGGTACAGGGACGGCACAAAAAGCAGTCTGGCGGCCACGGTCAGTTCGGTGATGTGTGGATTGAATTCGAGCCCCAGAGCGAAAGTGAAGAGATGATCTTCGCCGAGAACGTGTTCGGCGGTTCCGTGCCCAAAAACTTCTTCCCCGCGGTGGAAAAGGGCCTGCGGGAAAGCTGCGTCCACGGTCCGCTGGCGGGCTATCCCATGGTATTTTTGAAGGCCACTCTGGTGGACGGTTCTTACCACCCGGTGGATTCCTCGGAAATGGCGTTTAAGACTGCTGCCTTCCTGGCGTACAAGGCCGGCTTGGAACAGGCCAGCCCCGTGCTGCTGGAGCCTATCGGTGAATTGAAGGTGATTGTGCCTGACAGCTATACCGGCGACGTGATGGGCGA
>QKDF01000114.1 GCA_003245395.1 Clostridia bacterium | reverse complement strand
GTGGAAGGTGTCGGCATCTGCCGTCTGACCAATGCGGACGTAGTGCGCCATATCATGGTGCAGCGGATCGTGGAGGCATATGAACAGTATGAACATGCCAAGACCGGCGCAAAACCCGCCGGGAAACGGGCTTGACCGCGGAGAGGAGCAATTCAATGCGAAAGACGCACTATATTCCTGTGACGGCGGATGTACCGGGGGCTTCCAGCAAGCAAAACTGCGCCCTGATCCGCAAGACAATCCGCACGGCACTGCAGATGGAGGGCGTGACGCTCCCGTGTGAGGTGGATGTGCTGCTCACGAATGACGCGGGCATTCAGGAGATCAACCGGAACATGCGGGACGTGGATCGTCCCACGGACGTGCTCAGTTTCCCGGAGTTTGACTTCAAGCCCGGCGAGCCGCCCACGCCTGAGACGGCCGGGGATCTGCCGGATTATGCCACGGGGCTGCTGCCCCTGGGAGACATGGTGATCTCCATAGAGCGGGTAAAAGCCCAGGCGGAGGAATACGGCCACTCCAACCGCCGGGAGCTGGCCTATCTGGTGGCGCATTCCGCACTCCACCTGCTGGGCTATGACCATTTGGACGAGGGTGTCCAAAAAGAACAGATGCGGGCCCGCGAGGACGCAATTATGAAGGAATTGGGCATCGGGCGTTAACCGATGGCCCGAAACGGACACGGACACGCTGTCGCTCATACACTATCCCGAGGTGAATGGGATGGAACTGTTACAGGACGGCGTCATTGCGTTTTTATCTGCGGTGGGCATGACGGCCTGCGTGTGGCTGATGGCGGGAGCCTTTCTCTCCGGGAAATGCCGCAATCCCGAGGTGCTGCTGGTGCTGCCGCTGCGGGACGGAGCGCCCGCCATGGAGTCCGACGTGCGGGAATTGCTGCGCACCCGGCACACCCTGCCGGAAGCGAAAATTCTGCTGGTGGACTGCGGAATGGAGCCCGAGACCAGGGCGCTGGCCGAGTATTTCTGCCTGCGCCATACGCGGGTGGAACTGTTGAAACCAACGGACGTAAAAATCGAGTAAAGGAAGCTACTAGAACATGGAGGAACTCTGCTGCCTGGACGGCACGGTACATAGCCTGATCTTTCAAAATGCCGAAAACGGCTATACAGTGCTGCGCCTGGTATCGGAGGAGGGGGAGACCCACACGGTGGTGGGCTGTATCCCCTGTGTTGCCCCCGGAGAACACCTGACGGTGTCGGGGGTGTGGGAGACCCATCCCCAACATGGAGAGCAGATGCGGGCAGTGGAGCTGGAGCGCCGGCTGCCGGAGGACGAGGAGGAACTTTTTGACTACCTCTCCTCCGGTGTGTGCCGGGGCGTGGGGCCGGCCACCGCCAGAGCCATCGTGGACCGGTTTGGGGTCCAAACTTTGGATGTTCTGGAGCGGGAACCCGAGAAGCTGACCTGCCTCAAGGGGATCACTGCCCGGAAGGCGCAGCAGATCGGGGAGAATTTCCGACAGCAGATGGGGCTGCGGCGGCTGATGGCGTTCCTGGCCCAATATCAGCTGTCTCCCGTGCTGGCCATGGGGCTGCGAAAGCAGTACGGGGAGGGCGCGCTGGATGCGCTGCGGAACAATCCCTATCTTCTGACAGGCGACACCTGTGCCGTGCCATTTTCCACTGCGGATGAGATTGCCATGAGCCTAGGTCTCTCCGCCGACAGCGGACTGCGAATTCAGGCGGCGGTGACGTTTGAACTGAACCACAACGAGAATAACGGCCATGTCTTTCTCCCGCGGGAGAAGCTGGTGGCTGCCACGGTACAACTGCTGGACTGCCAGTTCGACCTGGTCGAGCAGGCGCTGGACGAGCTAATCGCACGCCGCACTGTCATGCAGGAGCGAGTGGCCAATTTGGATGCGTGTTATCTGCGCCGGCTGTGGGAGGAGGAGGTCACCGTCTGTGCCCGGCTGCGCGTGCTGCTGCAGTCTGAGACGGACCGGAGTTCCCAGGCGGAGCGTGTCATTGAGGAAATTCAGCGTGCCCAGGGGATCACGTATGCACCGCAGCAGCGCCAGGCGGTGGCGCTGGCCGCACAGAAGGGTGTGCTGCTGATTACCGGCGGCCCCGGTACGGGCAAGACCACCTCCGTGCGGGGAATTGTCAGCCTGTTTCAGAGAATGGGCTTGAATGTGGTACTGGCCGCACCGACCGGCCGGGCGGCCAAGCGCATGAGCGAATTGACGGGGCTGGAGGCGCAAACCCTTCACCGCCTGCTGGGCGTCACCTGGAACGAGGGAAGCGGTGAGGCTGCATTTTCCAAAAATGAACGGGAGCCTCTGGAGGCGGACGCAGTGATTGTGGACGAGATGTCCATGGTGGATGTGGGACTGTTTTCGGCTCTGCTTCGGGCACTGCGGCCCGGCACCCGTCTGGTGATGGTGGGAGATGCGGATCAGCTGCCCTCCGTGGGAGCAGGAAACGTCTTCTCGGATCTGATTCGCAGCGGCCGCGTGGAGACGGTTTTTCTGCGGGAGGTGTTTCGCCAGGCCGAGCAGTCGGCCATCGTGCGCAATGCCCATATCGTGAATCTGGGGCAGCCGCCCCGGTTTTCCAACGATCAGAACGATTTCTTTTTCCTCAGCCGCCGCAGCGCCGACCGACTCGTCTCCACGGTGGTGGAGCTGGCGCAGACCCGCCTGCCGGAAAAAATGGGTGTGCCCGCGGATCAGATTCAGGTGCTCAGCCCCACCCGCAGGGGTGAGAACGGCACGGAATACTTAAATCGCTGCCTGCAGGCGGCGCTTAACCCTGCCGCACAGGACAAGCATGAGCGGATCTGGGGCGAGCGCGTATTCCGGGAGGGCGACCGCATCATGCAGACACGCAATGATTATGACGTGGTCTGGGAACGGCCCGACGGCACGGTGGGAACCGGAATGTTCAACGGCGATGTGGGGAAAATATTGCAGATCGATCCCAGCGGCGAGTGGCTGACCGTCTCCTTTGACGACAGGGTGGCCACCTATACCGCCGACCAGCTTTCGGAGTTGGATCTGGCTTATGCCATGACGGTGCACAAGGCCCAGGGCAGCGAGTACCGTGCGGTTATTCTGGCGGTGATGCCTGCCGCGCCTGCTTTGATGGTGCGGGGCGTACTCTATACCGCTTTGACCCGGGCGCGGGAATTGCTGATTCTGGTGGGAGACGACGCAGCCGTGCGAGCCATGGCGGAAAACGACCGTCAGCAGCGCCGCTACTCCGGGCTGAAATGGCGGCTGAGCAATGACGTGACAACGGAGGCGCAGCCGTGAAACTGACAGAGGGGCTGTTCAATCTGCTGTTTCCGCCCAAGTGTCCTTTTTGCCGTACCATATTGGACGTGCCCGGCGTCTGCGAGACTTGCAGCAAAACCCTGCCCTGGACCCAAGAGGGAGAAGCGCTGCGCACCGGGCCAGGCGGGTTTGTGTGCGCGGCGCCGTTTTTCTACGAAGGCGCGGTGCGGGAATGCCTGCTGCGGCTGAAATTCAACGGGGGCGCTCCGGCTGCCGAAACACTGGGGAAGCTGATTGCCCAGTGCGCCGCCGAACAGCTTTCAGGCCGGTTTGATACGGTGACTTGGGTTCCGGTGGGGCCGAAGCGCCTGCGCAGGCGGGGATACGACCAGGCCAGACTGTTGGCGGAATCCGCCTGCCGCTGCTGGGGTGTCAAGCCGCAGCGCCTGCTGATTAAGCCCGTGGACAACCCTGCCCAGTCGGGGCTGAACGATGCCGCTGCCCGCCGAGCCAATGTGCTGGGCATCTATGAGCGCGCACCCGGCGCTGATCTTGCAGGACGGAGAATCCTGTTGATCGATGACATCTGTACCACCGGCGCAACTCTGACGGCCTGTGCCGGAGTTCTGCTGGATGCCGGCGCTGTGGACGTTGTCTGTGCTGCCGTGGCGCTGACCCGGGTTCCGGCGGCAGAACACACCCCAACCGAAATTCCCGGTGCGGCTTATTTTTTGCTGGATGAAGCGGGAACGTGCGGAAATTTCTGAAAATCAGGGCCGCATGCTTGCAAATTGCAGATACCGTCGGTATAATATAGCCGTATGACTGTTTTCGGTAAAAACCGTTCATAATAATGACAGAAAGATCAATGAGGTGGAGTTTTATGGCCATGGCAAAGGATATCGGTATCGACCTTGGTACCGCGTCAGTTTTGGTATATGTAAAGGGGAAAGGCATTGTCCTTAACGAGCCGTCAGTGGTGGCCCTGGATAAGAACACCGGTAAGCTGCTGCAGGTTGGCGCAGACGCTCAGGCGATGCTTGGCCGTACCCCCGGCAATATTGTGGCAATCCGCCCCCTGCGCGAAGGCGTCATCTCCGATTATGACATGACGGAGCGGATGCTGCGGGAATTTATTCATAAGGTGGCAGGGTTCTCCTTCTTCAAGCCCCGGGTGATTATCTGCGTGCCCTCCGGCATCACGGAAGTTGAAGAGCGCGCTGTCATTGATGCCGGTGTTCAGGCCGGCGCACGGAAGGTCTATCTGATTGAAGAGCCGGTTGCGGCGGCCATCGGCGCGGGCATCGACATCACCAAGCCTGACGGCCATATGGTGGTGGACATCGGCGGCGGCACCGCCGACATCGCGGTGATCTCGCTGTCCGGCGTGGTGGAGTCCGCCTCCATCAAGATCGCCGGCGACCAGCTCAACGAAGCGGTGGTGAAGTATATGCGCCGCAAGCACAACCTGCTGGTGGGCGAGCGCACTGCCGAGGAGATGAAAAAGCAGATCGGCTGCGTGTTCCCCAAGGATGAAGAGGAGACCATGGACGTCAAGGGCCGCTGCCTGCTGACCGGCCTGCCCAAAGTGGTCACCGTCAGTTCCACGGAGATGATGGATGCCTTTGAGGAGCCGGTGGAGCGCATCATGGAGGCCATCCACTCTGTGCTGGAGCGCACTCCCCCCGAGCTGGTGGCGGATATCTCCACCAACGGCATTGTTATGACCGGTGGCGGCAGCCTGGTTTCCGGCTTCGACAAGCTGGTTACCGCCCGTACCGGCATCCACACCGTCATCGCGGAGGATGCGATTTCCTGCGTGGCGCTGGGTACCGGCAAGAGCCTGGAATCTCTGAACAACATGCAGGACGGCACCATGAACCTCAGCCGCCGCAAGCAGATGAACTGAATCTACCGATAAAAAGCGGGACATCCTAAAAGGATGTTCCGTTTTTGTTGTTTGCTGAAAAGACGATACTGCGCCTGATGTACTGCCGCCGCAGCCAACCGGCGGAACGGAAAGCGGAAGAAGCCGCAATCGATATTCCGCAGCTTCAAAAACGGGAGGGCGAACAGATTTGCGGTGGTTCCGATGGTAACGAAAGCACCCATGGACAATGTACGCAGAACCTGTTTGCGCTCCTCAAGTGTCAGCAGCAGACCCTCACCGGAGGAGCCGCAGCAATAAAATCTCTCCATGCTATCGGTGATCTGTGCTGCCACCAGATGACCCAACGCATTAAAACCGACGGTTTCGCGCCATACATCGGAGAGAGAAGGTATTCACGCGGGTGCCCTGTTTTCCTCAATGGGCGGCCAGATACCGGGCCAGACTTATAGATGCCGGATTTGGCGGTGGAGTAAGCCACGGGTTTGATGAAGGGCACACCCGTCATTTCCTTTTTATAGGCATAAGTATCCTGAACAGGGGAGACCATACCGTAAATAGAATCTGCATTAACAATTTAT